>JAUHXM010000052.1 GCA_030426605.1 Phycisphaerae bacterium
AGGTAGAGCGTGGCGCCGGTCTCGACGCCGCCCACGTCGCCGTACTGCCCGATGAAGTCGCCGACGTCGGAGTCGTACCCTTCGATCTCGTCCACCCATTCCTCGCCGATGGTGGAGAAATCGGTGCTGTATGGGATGTCCGCGGCGACGTAGCTCGCGGTGCCGTACTCGAACGCGCCGAGGTCGTACGCCGAACCGTTCGGGCGTGATCCGCCTTCGATGTCGGTGGTGGTGTACGACGACATATCCATGCCGTCGTCGATCGCGCCCGAGATGTCCTGCAGCGAGAAGTCGTGCGATCCTTCGTCCGTGAAACGGGGGTCGTAGGAATTTTCGTTCGGAGAATCGAACCCGCTGGATCGAGACCCGCCGTACTGCCACATGAGGTTGGTGTTGGCGTCGATCGTGCTGGAACTCCCCTCCAAGCAGTTGCCGCCGATGTCGGAGAAGATCGTGTTGCGGACGTACGTGTCGCCGCTGTCCGCGTCGATGCCGTCGTCGCTCACGCCCCAGATGGTGCAGTTGATGACGAAGATGTCCGTGGCGCTGTCGGTGACGTAGATGCCGTCGCTCATCCCGCCGCGGGTGTCGGCGATGAGCGTATTCGTGATGTTTCCGTCGGCGTCCTCCACGTAGATGCCGGTCTGCCCGTCGAGGACGCGGCAGGCATCGATCGTGAAGTCCAGCCCGCTGCGGAGCTTGATCGCGTCGTCGCTGATGTTGTCGAAGGTCGAGGTCGACATCGTGAGCGTGCCGCCGTCGGCCTCGAGTCCATCGTCGTTCGGGTCGTCGAAGGTGCACCCGGTGATGGTCAGGCTGCCGCCGTTCGCGACGAGCGAGTCGTTCCCGCCCTGGAACGTGCAGTCTTCGAACGTGACGCCGTCCGACGAGCTGAGGTCCACCACGTCGTGCCCGTTGCTGGTCGTCTCGAATGTGAACCCGCGGAAGGTCCAGTAGTCGTCGTTGTTCATTTCGAGCACAGTCTGCGACCGGCGGAGCAGCACCGTCCCCGAGTCGCCCGTCTGAGAACCGGCGGTATCAGCGATGATGACGATGGGGTTCCCGCTCGTCCCGTCGCCCGAGGGCGTGATCTCGTCGGTGTAGGTCCCGCCGCCGACGTAGACGATGTCGCCCGCGGAGACATTGTCCACTGCGTGCGCGACGGTCCGCCACGCCTGCCCGGCGCTCGTCCCCGAGTTCCCGTTGCTGCCCGACGTGCGGACGTAGTACGTGTCCGCCCCCGCGGGCAGGGCGAGCATCGCGATCAAGCCGAATGAGACGAGGGTTCGGTTCTTCATGGTCCGATGAATCGGCCCGATCGAACCCGCGCTCCGGCGCTCCCGAGCACACGCCCGCCGATCGCCGCCGACCGCGCGACGCGTGCCGTTGGGGCAACCCTGCAACGTCCCAGAACAAGAACGGCCCGGGCATCCCGCTGGGAACACCCGGGCCGGGGTCAGGAGAAAGGGAGCGAACGCCCCGGGTGTGCAGCCCGGGACGCGAAGAGCCATGAATTAGCGGCGGCGGCGGGCGGCGAGCAGCCCGAGACCGCCCAGCGCCAGCGAGCCCGCCGGGGCAGGCACCGTCTCGAAGTACTGCCCGTCGAGCCAGCCCTGGGTCTCGGGCTCCCAGGCGTTCAGGAACCCGTCCACGCCGTACTCGGTGTGCAGCCACGCCGTCGGGTGCAGCCAGACGCCGATCGAGCCGCCGAACTCGACGCCGGTCCAGTCGGCATCGCCCGGCCACTTGGGCAGGTGGCTCTGCAGGTTGGTCGCGTCCATCTCGAGCGAGAGCGTCCGCATGCCGGCGTCGTCGGTCACGCTGGCGTTGAGGATGTCGCCCGAGTTGACGCCCGACGACGAGATGATCTTGTCGGGGGACTGGATGCCCGGGTCGTGCGAGCCGTCGGCCCAGCTCAGCTGCGTGTTCTGCCCGTTGTAGGCGTACACGGTGACCTCAGGCGTCGCGATGTTCGTCGCGTCGAAGTAGATCAGCGCCAGCTCGCCCGACTGCCCCTTGGGGTTCGGGCCCGGGCTCACGGCGAGCGTGTACCCGTCGGTGATCTGGTCGTTGAAGGTGATGTCCCAGGTGAACAGCTTCGACGAGGCGTTGTACGAGCCGGTGATGGACTTGAACTCACCACCGGCGTTGTTCACAGGCGAGTCGCCCGTTTCCCAGTTGAACACGTACGTCTGGGCGTTGGCGGTGGTGGTGCCGGCGGCAAGGGCAGCGGCGGCGAGCGCCAGGATCGCGGTCTTCATCTCTTGTCCTCTCTCAGGCAGTTGTCGATGCCGCGGCACACGCCGGGCATCACGTTCAACATGCCCCGAGACCAGGCGATGGCCACCGCCGCGCGCGCCGATCGCGCCCGCGGGTTCCGTCTGCGCCGGTTGTGACGGTTACGCCTGCTCGTCGCGCAGCGACGCCGCGATCGCGACCTCCTGCAGGCGCACACTGGCGCGCTCGAGCGCGTCCTTCGCCGCGTGCAGCTCGTCGGGCTCGACCGATCGCCAATCCGCCTCGGCCTTGGCGATGAGGTCCGAGAGCGCGGTCATGTGCGCGTCGAGCTCGCAGGCCCCGTCGCCCATCGCGGCCCGGTGCTTGCCGAGCGTGCCGCCGATCCACTTCAGATCCAGCTTCGCGTTCGCGATCAGGTCCGTGATCCGGTGGCGTGTCATGTCCTCGCGCGCGTGGGCGTAGCTGTCCGCCTCGATGCGATCGACGTCCTCGGCGCTCAAGCCGTGGTTGGGCACCACCTGCAGCCGCGCGCGCTTCCCGGACCGCTGCTCTACCGCGCTCACCGTCAGCACGCCGTTGGCATCGACCAGGAACTCGACCTCGAGCTTGGGCACACCCGCGGGCATGGGGGGCAGCCCGCTCAGGTGAAACTCGCCGAGCGATCGGCAGTCCGCCACCATCTCCCGCTCACCCTGCACGACGTTCAATTTCACCGACGTCTGCCCGTCCGCCTGCGTGCTGAATCGCTCGGTGGCGCGCGCCGGAACGGTGCTGTTGCGCATGATGAGCTTCGCGACCGCGCCCCCGGCCGTCTCAACGCCCAGACTCAGCGGGATGACATCCAGGAGCAGCGCCCCCGACGCCGCCCCCGAGAGGATCCCCGCCTGCACCGCCGCCCCGAGCGCGACGACGCGGTCCGGGTCGATCGCGGTGTAGGCCTCCACGCCGAAGACCTCCGCCGCGCGCTCCCGCACGAGCGGGATCCGCGTGGACCCGCCGACCATCACGAGCGCGTCGATCGCGTCGCCGTCGAGCCTGGGCTTGGCGTCGCGCAGCGTCCGCTCGCAGGCCTTGCGGGTGCGCTCGACCCACGGGTCGATCATCGCCTCGAATTCGGCGCGCGTCACCGTGCGCTCGTACACCCGCCCCTCGCCCAGATCGATCGCGACCGACGCGGTGACGTCCTCGCTGAGCCGGTGCTTGACGGCCTGCGCGAACGCGATCAGCGCCTTCCGCGTCGCCGGTGGCAGCCCCTCGAGCGTCCCCAGGTCGATCTTCGTCCCGAACCGCTCGTTCATCTCGCGGCAGAAGAGCTGCACGAGCAGATGATCCGCGTCGTCCCCGCCCAGGCGCGTGTCGCCCGCGGTCGCGAGCACCTCGAAGAACGCGGGCTCGCCCTCGGTCTCGCTGGGCGTCAGGCGCAGGATCGAGACGTCGAACGTCCCGCCACCGAGGTCATAGACCGCGATCGTGCGCGCCCCGCCGGACGTCCCGAGCCCGTACGCGAGCGCCGCCGCGGTGGGCTCGTTCACGATGCGCACAACGTCGAGCCCCGCCAGGCGCCCGGCGTGCCGCGTCGCCTGCCGCTGCGCGTCGTCAAAGTACGCCGGGACCGTTACGACCGCTTTGGACACCGCGTGCCCCAGCTCCCGCTCGGCCTGGGCCTTGAGCTCGCGCAGGATCTCCGCGGAGATCTCCTCCGGGCTGTGCGCCGAGGCTCCGATCTGCGCGCGCACCGTGTCGTTGGGCCCCGCGACGACGGGGTGCCCGAAGAACGCCAGGTCGCCCTGCACGTCGTCGATCGAGCGCCCCATCAGGCGTTTCGCGCTCAGCACCGTCGTGCCCGGGAATTCCGGCGCCCGGCTGCGGGCGTCCTCGCCCACCACGACGCCGCCGTCCTCATACCGCACCGCGCTGGGCACGATCGCCCCCAGCACCCGCGGCCCGGACACGTCGGCGACCGCGACGAGCGAGTTCGTCGTCCCCAGGTCGATCCCAACGATCACGTCCGAGCTCATGGGCAGACCCTAGCGCCCGGGTCTTGGCGCGACCCATCAACTCCGAGCCGCGGGCTTCAGCCCGCGCGGAGATCCGGACCGCTCGGGCTGAAGCCCGCGGCTCGGAGGGCTCAGGGCTTCACCCACGCCAGCCGCGCAAGCTCGTCCGCCAGTGCCCGAGCGTCCGGATCATCCGGTTCGAACGAGGCGGCGGACCGCCCCTCGCCCCACCCGACGGTCACGACCGTCGTCGGCATCTGCGGGTCGTACAGCTCCGGAGCGGCGACGCGCCGGTCGGGCGCGGGGTCGTGGGCGCCCGTCGCGAGCGTCAGGCGGTAGACCCGCGCCCGCGCGTGGGCATCGAGCCGACGGACGATCCGCGGGAACTCACGGGCGTCCGTCGCGCCGGTCGCCGCCCGCAGCGACCCGTCGGGCTCGAGGATGTACCGCGCGGCCTCGGCCGATTGATGGGCACCCCGCCCGGCGCCGGGGAGGACGGCGACCGCGACGCCGAAGCTGCCCGGCGGGTCCGCCGGGGGCTGCGTCAACGCGGGCGGCGCGTCGCACCCGCCCAGCACGACCATCAACGCGATCGAACTCAGCACCACCCGGATCAGAACGCTCGTCATGAGCGCAGTCTACCGGCGCCCTACCCTTGCGGTCCGATGGACATCTCCCTTGCCTGGCTGAACACGTACCTCGACCCCGCGGGTGTTTCTGTCGAAGAGGCGGACCGCCTGCTCACCGATGCGGGGTTCCCGATCGAGGGGACGACCACGCTGCCCTCGGGCGACGTCGTGATGGACGTCGAGGTCACCTCCAACCGGGGGGACTGCCTGAGCCACGTCGGGTGCGCCCGCGAGATCGCGGCGGCGGGGCACCGGTCCGTCGCGCGATCACTCGTCATGCCCGAGTTCGCCGACCCCACGCCCGGAGCGCCCATCGGCAGCGAGCTCACCCTCGACAACCGGGCCCACCACGCCTGCCCCCGCTTCACGGCGAGGCTCATCCGCAACGTGAAGGTCGGCCCGAGCCCGGGCTGGCTCGTCACGGCCCTCGAGTCCATCGGGGCCCGCTCGATCAACAACGTCGTGGACGTGACGAACTACGTCACGTTCGAGCTCGGCAACCCGTGCCACGTCTTCGACCACGCCAAGCTCGCGGGCGGGGCGCTGATCGTCCGCAACGCGAAGAAGGGCGAGCGGGTCAAGACGCTCTACGAGGGCGAGCACGAGCTGATCGAGACCGACGTTGTCGTCGCGGACGCCCAACGCCCGCAGTCGCTCGCCGGCGTCATCGGCGGGTACGACTCGCAGGTGGACGAGGGCACGACGACCGTCGCCTTCGAGATGGCGACCTGGACCCCCGCGATCGTGCGCGCGATGGGGCGGCGGATGAACATCCGGACCGACGCCGGGTACCGCTTCGAGCGACGCATCGACCCGAACACGATCGACTTCGCCGCCCGGCGCGCCGTGGCGCTGATCTGCGAGCTCTCGGGCGGCGAGCTGGCCGAGGGCGTGCTGGACGCCGGTCCCGCGCTGCCCGAGCCGGCGGTGCTCGAGGTGCGCGCCGCCCGCGCGTCGGACCTGCTGGGCGTGTACACCCCCGCGGGCGAGATCGCGGACCTGCTCAAGCCGCTCGGGTTCGCCCCTGAAGTGCACGGCGACTCGGTGCGCTGCACCGTCCCGCCGCACCGGTCGGCGGACGTCTCGCGTGAGGCGGATCTGATCGAGGAGATCGCCCGAGCCCGCTCGCTCGACGAGGTCCCGATGAAAGAGACGCTCGAGGTCCGCGTCGCGCGACCGCAGGCGGACGAGCTCGGCGAGCGGCTGATCTCGGGCGTCCTCACCGGGCTCGGCGCGTACGAGACCGTCACGTTCAGCTTCACCTCGCCCGAGCGTGGAGCGATGTTCTGCCCGACGGGCGTCGAGCTCGTGGCGGTGGACGACGACCGGCGCAAGGCCGAGCCGACGCTGCGCCCGAGCCTGCTGACCGGGTTGCTCGGGTGCCGCCGCGCGAACCAGGACGCGGGCGTCGAGCCCGCCGGGGGTGTGCGGCTGTTCGAGACCGCGTCCGTCTTCGGGCAGCGCAACGGCGCGTCCATCGAGAACCGGAACCTCGGGCTGCTCTTCGACGTGGTCGGCGCGGGCAAGACACGAACGACCGACGAGATTCAGCGCGCCGTCCGGGTGATGCGCGGCGCGATCGACGCGGTTGTCCGCGCCGTCGCGGGCCCCGAGGCGCGCGTCCGCGTCGAGCCGTCCGACCCCTTCGGGTCGGCGTTCGATCCCAACGCGTTCGCGCGGCTATCGCTCGAAGCGGGCGAGTCCAGCGCTCCAGTCGGGTACATGGGCGTGATCAACGGCACCGCGCTCAGGGCGTTCGGCGTGGACCACCCTTGCGTGGGCGCCGAGCTGGGCGTCGCGGGCCTGCTCGCGCACTACCCGCCCAAGGCACTCGCCCACGAGCTCCCGCGATTCCCCGCGATCGATCGGGACGTGTCGCTGATCGTGGACGACGCGACGACCTGGGCGGGCATCGCCGGGCTGGTCGAGTCGCTCGACCTGGACCTGCACACCGGGCACGCGATGGTGGGGGTGTACCGGGGCTCGAACATCGGCGCGGGGCGCAAGAGCGTGACGGTCCGGCTCGAGTTCCGCGACGACGAGCGGACGCTCCGCCGCGAGGAGGTGGACCCCCAGATCCAGCGCCTCGCCGACGCCGCATCGCGCGAGCTGGGCGCCGAGATCCGCGTGTAGGGCCGGTTCGGCGTCCGAAAACGCCGCGTCGGAGCGGGCGTTGCGCGGGAAAGCGCTTGTCTGAGCGCGCCCGAGCGGACGGCGCGAACCGGCACGGGGGGCCCGATCGTCCTACGATCATCGTGGGGAGATCTCACATAAAGGAGTGCAGGATGAGTCAGACGGTCAGCCAGACGACGGACGGATCGGGCACCACCGGCGCCAACGCGCCCGCCTACCAGACCCAGTTCGCCAAGGCAGACGCGTCCGACCGCCCGCTCATCTGGGTGAACGGGCAGCTCGTGCCCAAGAGCCAGGCGATGGTCTCCGTGTACGACCACGGGCTGCTCTACGGTGACGGCGTCTTCGAGGGCATCCGCGTTTACAACGGCAAGATCTTCAAGTGCCAGCAGCACATGGACCGCCTGTACGCGTGCGCCGAGAAGATCTACCTGGACATCCCCATGTCCAAGGACGAGATGGTCGCCGTGCAGCGCAAGTGCATCGAGGCGAACGGCATCACCGACGGGTACATCCGCCTCGTTGTCTCGCGCGGCGAGGGCACACTGGGGCTCAACCCTTACCTCTGCCCGACGCCCGGGATCATCTGCATCGCCGACACGATTACGTTGTACAAGCCCGAGATGTACGAGAAGGGCATGCGCGTCGTGCTCGCCGAGCGTCCGAAGACGCCGATCGCGTGCCTGGACCCACGCGTCAAGAGCCTGAACTATCTGAACAACATCCTCGCCAAGTGCGAGGCGATCCATCTCGGGCGGAAGATGGGCATCGAGAGCGCCGAGGACCAGCTGCTTGAGGTGATCATGCTCAACACCGAGGGCAAGGTGACCGAGGGCTCTGGCGACAATATCTTCTTCATCAAGGACGGCACCGTCGTGACCCCGCCGTCCGAGGCGGGCATTCTCGAGGGGATCACCCGCCGGTTCGTCATGGACACCCTCTGCCGGGATTGCGGCGTGCCGGTTGAGCAGCGCCACTTCACGATCGAGGAGCTCTACGACGCGGACGAGGCGTTCCTGACGGGCTCGGCCGCAGAGATGATCGCCGTCCGCGAGGTTCTGACGCACACGAACGGCGAGCACACCGGCACGCACCGCATCTCGGACGGGCAGGGCCCGATCACCGCGAAGCTGCGCGACCGGTTCCGCGAGATCGTCACGTCGGACGACGTCCCCGAGGACTGATCCCGCATCCGGTTCCCAGGCCCGTGCGAACCCGACCAGACGTGCGGATTCTCGCGATGTTCGCGTGAACCGTGTGCGCTCGGCGTACGACCCCGGTGCGGCGAACTAGGATCGGGCCCGACCCGGAGACGAGCGTGACCGACACACCGAGCAAGCCCACGCCCAAGGGCCGCCCGCGCGGCATGGTCATCCTGTCCATCGCGTTCCGTGCGGGGCTGGCCCTGCTCGTGCTGGCGATCGCGACGGGTGTCTTCATGGTGCTGCTGGGATCCAGGCGCACGATCGAGCGCGACGAGACCGCCGCCGCGGCCCCGCCGATCGTGCAATCGGTCGTCGCCCGTGAGCGTTCGGTGCCGCGCTCGTGGCGCGGGTACGGCACGGCCCGGGCGATGGACGTCGCGGACGTCGCGGCGGAGGTCGCCGGGCGCGTGGTGGACCGGCCGCTCAAGAACGAGCCGGGCCGCTCGGTGCGCGCGGGCGAGGTGCTCCTCGAGATCGACAAGGTGGACTACGGCGAGCGGTTGGTCGCGACGGAGCAGGCCGTCGCATCGCTCGAAGCCCAGCTCGAGGGGCTCGGCGTGGAGGAAGAGCGTCTGCGTGACCAGACCGCCTTTGCCCGCGAAGAGCGCGACGCGGCCCAACGCGACTACGACCGCGTCGTCGAGGCGGTCCAGCGCGGCGCGGGCAGCCAGGGTGAGACCGACCGGTACCTCGTCGCGCTGCGTGCTTCCGAGCGGGCGCTGAGCGCGCTCTCGCAGCAGCTCGAGATGATCCCCTCCCGGCGCGCGAGCCTGCAGGCCCAGCTCGCCAGCGCTCGTGCCGACCGACGCGTCGCCCGGGAAAACGTCGCCCGCGCGACCGTTGTCAGCCCGATCGACGGCGTCCTGCAGTCCATCGAGCCCGAGCGCGGCGAGCGTGTGAACATCGGCGAGCGAGTCGCCCGCGTCGTGAACCTCGGGCGCATCGAGATCCCGCTGCGCCTGCCCGTGTCGTCCTTCGGGTCGATCGCGGTGGGCGATCAGGTCCGAATGACGACCGACGGTCCCGAGCCCGCGGTCTGGACGGGCACGCTCGCGCGCCTCGCGCCCGAGTCGGACGCGTCGGCGCGCACGCTGACGGCGTTTGTCGAGGTCGTGCAGGACCCGTCGGCCCGGGGTCTGCTGCTGCCGGGGCAGTTCGTGTTGGGCAGCGTGACGGGCGAGGTGGGCGAGCCGCTCGTGGTCGTGCCGCGTCGCGCGGTCGAGTCTGACCGGGTGCTGGTCGCGCGGCCCGAGCCGTCGGACGCGGAGGCGGGCGCGCGGGTCGCGTCCACCGTCGTGCCCCGCTCGGTCCGTGTGGCGTACTACGCCTCGGGCGATCTCGACGACATCGACCCCGACGAGACCGAGTGGGCGGTGCTCGCCCCGGGCTCGCTCGAGCCGGGCGACGTGGTGATCGTGTCCAACCTCGAGCAACTCCGCGCCGGCATGATCGTCGAGACGCGCGACGTGCGTGCGCTGCAAGAGCAGCGGGCGGGGGGCGGCGGATGAGCCTCGCGAAGTTCGGCGTCAAGCACCCCGTCGTCGCGAACCTCGTCATGTTCGCGCTCATCGGCGCGGGCATCATGTTCGGCGTCTCGCTGCGGCGCGAGTTCTTCCCCGCGGTCAACCCCACGTTCGTGATCGTCAGCGCGCCCTACCCCGGCGCGGCCCCCGAAGAAGTCGAGAGCGCCCTGGCGATCAAGATCGAGGACGCCCTCACGGACCTCAACGACGTCAAGGAAGTCTCATCCACCGTCGGCGAGGGGTTCGCGTCCGTCATGGTCGAGTTCCGCGACGGCGTGGACATCGACGCCAAGGTCGCCGAGGTGAAGCGCGAGGTCGATGCGCTGCAGGACCTTCCCGACGAGGCCGAGCGGATCACCGTGGACAAACTCGAGCCGAACCTGCCGGCGATCTCGCTGTCGCTCTACGGCGATGAGGCGGACGAACGCACCCGCAAGCAGTTCATGCACGACATCCGCGACGACCTCGAGTCGCTCCCGGGGATGGGCGATGTCGTTCCGGGCGGGGTGCGGTCCGACGAGATCGCCGTGGAAGTGCGCCCGGGCGCGCTGCTCGAGCACGGGCTGAGCATCACGCAGGTCTCGGACCGGATCCGAGCCGCGATGACCGAGCTGCCCGGCGGGTCCGTCCGCGGCACGACCAGCACGATCGCGATCCGCACCGAGGGGCTCGAAGAGACCGCCGAGGACGTGCGCGAGATCGTCGTCAAAGCAACCGACGACGGCGGCGTCGTCCGCGTCGCCGACATCGCGACCGTTACGGACGGATTCGTCGATTCGGACCTGCTCGTCCGCCTGAACGGCGAGCCCACCGTAAACCTCACGGTCTTCAAGGTGGGCGACGACGACATTATCAACATGTCCGAGATGGTCAAGGCGTACGTCGCCGGGCGCAACGGCGAGGAGATCGCGCTGACAGCGGGCGAGAAGTTCAAGTCCGCCCTGCGCCCGCCTGACGCGACCGGGCCGGTCTCCGAGCGCCTGCAGGCGTACGAGCTGGGGTATTCACGGTGGCTCGAGGGCCCGCCCCCGGGCACGCTGGTGACGACGACGGACCTCGCCCGCTTCGTCAAGGGGCGGCTGGACCTGCTGACGCGCAACGCGCTGCAGGGCGGGGCGCTCGTGTTCATCATCCTCGTGCTGCTGCTGAGCTGGCGTGTGAGCTTCTGGGTCGCGACGGGTCTGATCGTCTCGCTGCTGGGCACGCTCGCGTTCATGAACGCGGCCGGGGTCACGCTGAACCTGCTCACGATGTTCGGGCTCATCGTCGTGATCGGCATCCTGGTGGACGACGCGATCGTGGTCGCCGAGAACATCCAGGCGCACCACGAGCGCGGCGAGCCGTCCAAGGTCGCCGCCGTCCGCGGAACGGACAAGGTCGCCTGGCCCGTCGTCGCGACGGTGCTCACGACGATCTGCGCGTTCCTCCCGCTCGCGCTGATTGACGGGTCGCTCGGCGATTTCCTGAAGTGGATCCCCGTCGTGGTCGCGTGCGCCCTGCTCGTCTCGCTCGTCGAGACGCTCTTCATCCTGCCGAGCCACATGGCACACTCGCTCAAGGCGCACGACGAAGCGCTCCGCCCGGGCAAGCGAGGGATCATGCGCCATCTCGAACGGCTCGAGGGCAGGTTCGACACCGCGAGAGACAAGTTCTTCAACGGGCTCGTGATCCCGTGGTACCTCCGCCTGCTGCACAAGGCGGTGAACTACCGGTACGTCTCCATCTGCGTGGCGCTGTCCGCTGTGATCGTCTCGGTCGGGCTCGTCGCGGGCGACAAGGTCCGGTTCATCCTGTTCGAGACCGACGACGCCGAGACCGTGAACATCACGGTGCAGATGCCCGTGGGAACGCCCGTCGAGCGGACAGACGAGGTCGTGCGCCGGCTCGAGCGCGCGGCGCTCAACCAGCCCGAGGTCATGAGCGCGTTCGCCCAGACGGGCGAGATCGACTCGATGGACGGCGGGTCCCTGGGCACCAGCGCGACGAACGCCGGGCAGATCATCATGGAGCTCTCGCCCGCCGAGACCCGCGATCGGACGAGCGAGCTGGTCATCCAGTCCATCCGCGATGAGGTGGGCGAGATCCCGGGCGTGAAGACGCTGCGGATGCAGGGCATCGGCGCGGGGCCCGAGGGGCCCGCGCTCTCGTTCACGTTCGTGGGCAACGACACCGTCCAGCTCGAGGGCGCGGTCAACGAGCTCAAGGCGTTCATGGACTCCTTCCCCGCGATCTACGGCGTCGCCGACGACGCCGACCGCGGGCAGCGCGAGCTGCGCATCGAGCTCCGCGACGGCGCTTCGGAACTCGGCTTCACCCAGGCGAGCCTCGGGCGGCAGGTCCAGGGCGCCGTCTTCGGGCTCGAAGCCTTCACGTTCGCGGGCGACCGCGAGGACGTGGACGTCCGCGTGATGATGCCCCAGGGCGTGCGACGAAACCTCCACGAGCTCGAGCAGATCCACGTCTTCACGCCCTCGGGCGTGCCCGTGCCGCTCGTCGAGGTCGCGCGGCTCGAAGAAGCGCGCACGAACGCCACCATCCGGCGCCTGGACGGGCAGCGGTCCATCGCGGTGACGGCGGACGTCGTCGTGGGCAAGAACGCGCCGAACGCCGACGAGATCGCCCAGCGGGAGATCAAGCCCTTCATCGCCGAGATGCTGCCCCGGTTCCCGGGCGTGCGCGTCGTGGAGCGCGGGCGCCAGCAGGACTTCGCCGACTCGATGCGCACGCTGCCCATCGGCATGCTCGTCGCGGCGGGGTTGATCTACATCGTCCTCGCGTGGCTGTTCGGCAGCTGCCTGCAGCGGCTCGTCGTCATGTCCGCCATCCCGTTCGCGACGATCGGGATGATCTGGGGGCACTTCCTGCTCGGCTACTCGCTCACGTTCCTGTCGCTCATCGGGTTCGTCGCGCTGTCGGGCATCGTGGTGAACGACTCGCTGATCTACATGGAATTCTTCAACGAGGAGCGGGCCAAGGGCCTGTCCGTCGCCGAGGCGGCGTACAACGCCGGGCGCGCCCGCGTCCGCGCGATCATCCTCACGACCGTGACGACCGTCTTCGGGCTGCTCCCCCTGATGCTCGAGACCAGCTTCCAGGCGAAGTTCCTGATCCCCATGGCGATCACGATCGCGTGCGGGCTCATGAGCGCGACGCTCGTCATCCTCGTCGTGCTGCCCTGTTTGCTGCAGATCATGGACGACATCGTGCACGCCGTGCGCGTGCTGTGGACGGGCGACCCGGCGCTCGAACGCCGAAACCCGCGCGTGCCCGACCCGGAACTGGCAGCGTTGGACTGAGTCTCAGTCCCCGGTCCTGATCTCCACCGTCCCGCGCAGCCCGCCGCGCCCGGTCGGGCTCGGGCGGTAGATCCCGATCGTCACGCCGCGCGCGACGTCCCGGTCGTCCACCCGGTCGGCGAGGTCTTCGGCGCCGTCGATGGTGCGGCCGTCCACGTCCACGATGATGTCGCCCGGCTCGAGCCCCACGCCCGCGGCGGGGCCGTCCGGGTCCAGGCGGATGATCTCCGCGCCCGTGAAACTGCCCACCACGCGCCCGCGCCGGTCGGTCTGCTCGAGCACGCGGTTCCCGGCGTACACCCCCAGCGCCGGCACCTCGCGAGCCTGCGATGCGATCGCGAGCCCGGTCTCCCGGTCGATCACGCGGAGGGTGGTCGTGCGGCGTCGGTCGCCGCGGTAGTACTCGACCTCGACGACCGCACCGGGGACCGCGATCGCGATCGCGTTGCGCAACCGGGTCGCGTTCTCTGTTGTGCGCGCGCCGAAGCGTGTGATGATGTCGCCGGGCTCGAGCCCGGCGTCGTCGGCGGGCCCGTCGTCCATCACCGTCGTCACCCGCACGCCGCCCACGATGCCCAACCGGCGCGCGAGCTCGGGCTCGATGGTGGGCTCGCTCAGGTTCCACGTGATGCCGATGTACCCGCGGTCCACGCGCCCGTTCTCGATGATGCGGCTCGCGACGGACCGGACGATGTCCGCCGGGATCGCGAACCCGAGCCCGTTGTTCCCACCCGAGCGCGACGCGATCGCCGTGTTGATCCCCAGCACCCGCCCCTCCAGATCCACCAGCGGCCCGCCCGAGTTGCCCGGGTTGATCGCCGCGTCGGTTTGCAGGAACTCCTGGAACATCGGGCGTTGGTTGTTCCCGCGCCCGCTCTCGAGGGAGGGGCGTCCCTTCGATGAGATGATGCCCGCGGTGACGCTCTGGTCGAACCCGAAGGGCGACCCGACGGCGATGACCCACTGCCCGACGCTCGCCGCCTCCGAATCGCCCCACGACGCGGCGACGAGCCCGTCCGCCTCGATGCGCAGCACGGCGAGGTCGCTCTCGGTGTCCGCCCCGATCAACTCGGCGTCGTACTCGCGCCCGTCGGCGAGGCGCACGATGAGCCGGTCGGCGATGTTGCCCGTGCGCTGGTCCGCGGTGATGACATGCGCGTTGGTCACGACGTGCCCGAGCTCGTCGATGATGACGCCCGACCCGAGCCCGGTCTGCTGCTCGACGACGTCGCCCCGCTCGACGATGCGCCCGAACCGCCGCCGCACCTGCTGCACGCGCTCGACGGACGTGACGTGGACGACCGCGGGCTCGATGCGGTCCGCGGCGTGCCCGAAGGCGCTCGACAACCGGCGCGCGAAGTCCAGGTCCGCGTTCGGCGCCTCGGTGCGCCGCTCGAGCGTGGGCTGGGCGGGCACGCCCAGGGTGGCCGTGGTCAGTGCGATCGCGAAGGCGCAGCGCCGTGTCATCACCGTGAGAACCTCCAATATCCGCCGGTCGGCGGCGTCGTCACACGCCGAACTCGGCCCAGCTCGAGCTTGTTTCCGTCACACGCACCCGTTCGAGCGTCACGCCGGGGCGCAGCGAGAATTCCAGCCCCGCATCGTCCACGTACGTACCGCCCGCCGCGATCCGGGTTTCCAGATACCGGTAGATGCGCTCGGCCATCACTTCCGTCGTCGGGTCCGTCCCCTCGAAGACGACGACCCGCTGGTCTGCTTCCTTGAGGGCGGGCAGGTTGGGGTCCTGCGAGTTCACCGCCATCGCGTGGTCGAAGCTGTCAAGAAACTCGGAGACCGCGAGCTTGACCGCTTTGAAGTCGCAGACCATGTCCCGTTCGTCGAGGGTGTCGCACGCGAGGACGAGGTCCACCCGGCGCGAGTGCCCATGCGGGAACCGGCACCGCCCGGGGTGCTTCGAGAGCATGTGCCCCGACTCGATCTCGAACGATTTGCAGACGCGGTATCGCATGGGCGGATGGTATTCCCGCGGGCTCAGGTGCCCCGCGTGTTCCCGAAGAGCTGGATATGCAGGCGGTGCCCGTAGCGCCACCCGCGCCGCTGGCAGGCCTCGACGACCCACGCGATGTCGCCCGGCGCGGGCACCGTCACGCCCTCGGGCATGAGGATCACGTCGCCGGGCGACCACCCGTCGTACGCCTCGAGCACGCGGTCGATCTCGGGCAGGTCGTCAGGTGAGGTCACGACGAACTTGAGTTGTCGATCGCCGAACGCGCCGAGGAGGCGCGAGACGACCTCGGGTTGGTGCCGGCGCTCGTCGTGGCGCCTCGCCCACGCGCCCGTCGGGTCGCGCGGGTCGCCCGTCGGCGTCGAGTTTGCGAGCTTCGGGCTGATCGAGATGAGGTCGCACGCGAGGTCGTCCTGCCACACCGTCCCCGCGGTCTCGATGGTCACGTGCATCCTCGCATCGCGGAGTTGGCGCGCCAGCGGCGCGATCTCGGCGAAGATCATCGGCTCGCCCCCGGTCAGCACGGCGTGCCCCACCCCCGACCCCCGCGCTTCGGTGATCAGGTCATCAACAGTCCGCCGATCGCCCGACGGGTCCCAGCTCGCGTACGGCGTGTCGCACCACCCGCAGCGCAGGTTGCACCCCGCGACGCGGCAGAACCAGCTCGGCACGCCGGTGAGCTTGCCCTCGCCCTGCACCGAGACGAACGTCTCGGAGATGGGCAACGCCGGGTTGTGGCGGGTCGTGTCTGTCACGGGCAACGGTAGTGCCGGGATCGCCCGAACGCCCCAATCCACCGCCCCGCAAGCCCTTGCAGCGGGGCGTGCCGGCAATTCATGAAACGATCCGCCCCGCTTTCGGTAGACTGAAGCGTGATGGCAGGGATGATGGCGACTTCGCTTCGCGTCCGACCCGTCGGCATGACGGTCGATTTCTGTCCCGTCTGCCGGCGAGAGCGTGCCTTCCGGTTCGCCGAGGCGCGGATGCATCGCTTCGCCTTCATCTTCGACCAGGGCCCCTTCGCCCACCCGCACCACGAGCTCACCTGCGGCAGCTGCGGCGCGATCATGGAACGCGCCGTCGATGAACGCCCCATCCCCCCCGGGCAGACGGGCGACCCCGAGGTGCTCCCCCTCGTCCGCCAGCGCATCGCGGACTGGGAGGCGATGGAGCAACGCCGCAAGGACGGCAAGCTCCGCCCCGATGACCGCGAGGAGATGATCCGCACGGCGATGCTCTCGTTTGCGCGCCTCTACGACGAACGTCCCGTCGAACGCCTGCACCCGCTCACACGTCTGACACTCACCCTGATCGTGATGGCCGTTGTCGGCGGCGGTGCCTGGATGTGGTGGGACACCAGGAACCTCTGGTGGCTCGTCGGCGCGATCGGGGGCGGCGTCCTCCTCTCGACCGTCTTCATGATCTGGATCCGCTCGTGCTGCCCGCGCACGCGGGTGCGCACGTGGGTCGCCGCGGCCCTCGCTCCGCTCGACCCGACGGAGGCGGAGGTCGCCGCGATTAAGCGCGAGATGCTGACGAGCCGGCTCAAGTCCGGCGAGTGCATCAAGCCCGCTCGCATGATCAAGGAGGTCAAGCGCCAGCGCACGAAGAACGGGGCCGCGTCCTACGCGCACGTCTGACGCCGGCGGCGACTCTCAGGCCTGCTTCACCAGCACCGTCGCGTGCGGCTGGTGATGATCGCCCGTGAATTTCTTCTCGTAATTCGTCCCCAGGAGCGTCCCCTCCGTCGTCCATCCCGGGCGGTCGAACGGGAGTTCCTTGAACGGGGCGCCCGCGAGCGACCCGCGCCACGCCGCGATGTCCGCAGGCGCCGGCGGGATCAACATCGTGCCGGGGCTCTCTCCCCAGGGTCCGCCGAGCGATTCGGCGGTCCACGCGTCGAAATGGGCGCGGTCCCACGCCCACAGGTCGTCGTGGTCCGTCACCACCCGCAGCTGCCCGCCCGGGATGAGCACCCGCCACGCCTCGCGCAGGAACCCGTGCTGCACCACCCTGTTCTTGTGGTGCTTCTTTTTGGGCCACGGGTCGGAGTAGTAGAGGTGGATCGTCCGGACCATCGCGTCGGGCAGGCGCCACTTCACGAAGCTCGTCGCGTCCGCCTTGAGCATGCGGACGTTGGTGAGCGTCCCCGTCGATTCGCGGTGCCGGCGGACGCGGTCGGCGGCGTACCGATAGATCTCCGCGGCCCATTCGATCCCGAGCACGTTCGTCCCGGGCTGATCCGCCGCGTGCGCGAGCAGGAACGACCCCTTGCCGGGCCCGATCTCGATCTCGAACGGGCGCTCGGGGTGCTCGAACCAGGCCCGCGGGTCGAGCCGGGCGGCTTCGGGATTGGTCAGCAGGTCGTCCGGGAGCGGGGGGATCGTGTCCAGCGCGACGCCGACGACGCCTTCTGCGGGGTCCAGGGGCTTGCCGTGTCCGAGTCCGAGCGACATGGGCCGACTCTAGCCCCGAGATCGGTGGTCTCGTGCGATCCACGTCAGCCCGGCGTGCGTATCAGACGGTGCACCCATGAGTTGCGCCCGGTTGTGGACGCCGCCCACGGGGGCATGCCGATACGAGGGGGAAGACCGCCGAGGTTGCGCCAGGAGGGCCGCGCCATGTACGAATCTGACGCCAGTGGGCCGAACGCGAGCGAGCTGATCGGGCTGATCGAGTCTCGGCTGGACCGCCAGCAGTACCAGGACCACCACTGGGCCGGGTCGTTCTGGGATTACCTGGACCGGTGCGAGCGGCAGCCGGCGATCCTGCGCAACGCCTACCAGCGCCTGTATGACGCGGTGGTGGCGCGCGGGAGTGAGCCCTACAAGCTCTTCAAGCGCCCCTGCGTGCGGTACCACTTCTTCTCCGACCCGTTCGACGATGGCAAGGACGGCATCTTCGGGCTCGACTTCGCGCTGATGAAGCTGGTGGACTTCCTGCGGTCCGCCGCGGAGGGGTACGGCACCGACAAGCGCATCCTCTTGCTGCACGGGCCGGTGGGGAGTTCGAAGTCCACGATCGCGCGCTTGCTCAAGAAGGGGCTCGAGCACTACTCGAAGACGCCCGAGGGCGCGCTCTATTCGTATTCCTGGATGCTCGACGATCGGTGCGGTGTGACACCCATCGAGGGGTCTCCCCACGAGGCGGTCAAGGCCCACGAATACCCGAGCCCGATGCACGAGGAGCCGCTGCTTCTGGTGCCGGCGGATGCGCGCCGGGCGCTGCTCGACCGGTTCAACGAGGGGTGGACGCCCGAGCACCACCACGGGCGGCTGCGTGTCGAGGGCGAGCCCGACCCGTTCAGCCGCAAGATCTACGCGGATCTCATGCAGTTCTACGAGGGCGACTGGAAGAAGGTGATGGGGCACGTCCGCGTGCGACGCATCGTGCTGAGCGAGAAGGACCGCGTCGGCATCGGCACCTTCCAGCCCAAGGACGAGAAGAACCAGGACTCGACCGAGCTGACCGGCGACATCAACTACCGCAAGATTGCGCAGTTCGGGAGCGATTCCGACCCGCGTGCCTTTAACTTCGACGGCGAGCTGAACATCGCCAACCGCGGCATCTGCGAGTTCATCGAGGTGCTCAAGCTCGACGTGGCGTTCCTCTACGACCTGCTCGGCGCGAGCCAGGAGCACTCGATCAAGCCCAAGAAATTCGCGCAGACGTCGATCGACGAGGTGATCCTCGGGCACACGAACGAGCCGGAGTACAAGCGCCTGCAGTCGAACGAGATGATGGAGGCGTTCCGCGACCGGACGATCAAGATCGACGTGCCGTACAACATCCGGCTCGACGACGAGATCAAGATCTACCAGAAGGACTTCGGGCCCGAGCGGATCCGCAACGTGCACATCGCGCCGCACACGCTGGAGATCGCCGCGATGTGGGCGGTGCTCACGCGGCTGGAAGAGCCCAAGAAGTCCGGGCTGACGCTGCTGCAGAAGCTGAAGCTCTACAACGGCAGGTCGATCTCGGGGTACACCGAGGACTCGGTGCGCGAGCTGAAGGAAGAGGCCCCGCGCGAGGGGATGAACGGCATCTCGCCGCGGTACATCCAGGACAAGGTGTCCAACGCGCTCGTGAGCCGGCAGGCGATCGAGGAGCGGACCATCAACCCGTTCATGGTGCTCAACGAGCTCGAGGGCGGGCTCGGGCACCACTCGCTGTTGACGGACGAAGAGACCAAGAAGCGCTACCGCGAGCTGCTCAGCGTCGTGAAGGACGAGTACGAGGACATCATCAAGGCCGAGGTGCAGCGGGCGATCAGCGCGGACGAAGAGGCCATCATGCGCCTGTGCACGAACTACATCGAGTCCGTCCGGGCCTACACGCAGAAAGAGAAGGTCGTCAACAAGTACACGGGCAAGGACGAAGAGCCCGACGAGCGCCTGATGCGATCGATCGAGGAGAAGATCGACATCCCCGAATCGCGCAAGGACGACTTCCGCCAGGAGATCATGAACTACATCGGGGCGCTGGCGCTGGACAACAAGAAGTTCGAGTACAACACGAACGCCAGGCTCTATAAGGCGCTCGAGCTCAAGCTCTTCGAGGACTCGCGCGACCAGATCAAGCTCAAGAACCTCGTCTCGTCCGTCGTGGACGACGAGACGCAGCAGAAGATCGACGTCGTCAAGCAGCGTCTGATCCGCCAGTTCGGGTACAACGAGGTGAGCGCGACGGACGTGCTGAACTACGTCGCGAGCATCTTCGCTCGGGGCGATGCGAAGAGCGACTGACCACGGCGCCCGGTTTGTCTGCCGCGACTGCGGGTACGCGCTCGACGACCTCGACCCGGTCCGCTGCCCCGAGTGCGGGTCGCCGCGCCCGCGCATCTCCGTTCGTGAAGCAGCCTTGCGGCGCAACGACCGGTACCTCTGGGTCGGTTGTCAGGGCGTGATGATCGTGATGGCGACGGCCATCTGCGTGCTCTGGCTGCTCGCCGCGTTTTTCTGATGGCTCACCCCGCCACGGCGTCGGGCAGGTCGAGGTCCGGGATGGTCTGGAAGGGGATGCCGCCCATGCGGTAGTTGTGGGCGCCGTACATCGAGGCGTAGTACACCGCGTGGCGCCCGTACTTCGCGTTGATCCGGTCCATCGCGGCGGACAACGCCTCGTCCGTGCGCTCCGCGTCAAACAACGCCAGCGTCGCGTCGCGCTCGATGAGCTTGAGCAGCGTGATCCCGACCCAGCGCGGGTTCCACCGGGGTTGCTCGCGCCACGCCTTCGCGAGCGCGCGGGCCATGGTGCCCGTGTCGGTGCACCCGCCGCCGAGGGGGATGATCCGGTCCCACCGGGGCGAGGGCGCGTCGGGGTGGGGGGGCTCGACGCGCACGCCGACCCACAGCTCCCGGGCGGCGTACCCCTCGCGCCGGGCGCGGGCGGCGGCTTTGTGCAGCAACCGGAAGACCACCGCCCGCGAGCCCTCGGGGTTGCGCAGCTCGGGCGCGAGCACGTGCTCGTGCCCGATGGACTGGCGCCGGATGCGCGGGAGCGCCACCTCGCCGCCCCGCAGCCAGTGCCACCAGCGTCTGCCGACGACGCTGCCCCACGCCTCGCCCATCTCACGCTCGTTGAGCGCGCACATCTCGCGGACGGAGTGGACGCCGACGCGCGCCAGGCGCGAGCGCACGCCGCGCGCGATGCCGGGCAGGTCCGTGAGGTCGAGGCCGTAAAGGACGTCCGGCAGGTCGTCGCGCTCGATGATCACGAGCCCGTCGGGCTTCTGCAGCTCCGTCGCGGTCTTGGCGAGCAGCTCGTTGGGGGCGATCCCGATCGAGCAGCGCAGCGTCGGGCCGATGCGCTCGCGGATCGCCGCTTTGACGCGCAGCGCCAGGGCCTCGGCGCTGGCGCGGTCCCGCTCGTGCGAGGACAGCCGGCAGACGCCCTCGTCGATCGAGCGCACCGTGTGGACGGGGATGCACGTCTCGACCGCTTCGACGATGCGGTGGTGCATCTTCACGTACTCCGCCGGGCGCGAGAGCAGCAGCGTGATCCCCGGGCACAGCGCCCGCGCCTCGCGGACGCCCGTGCCCGTCTTCACGCCCTCGCGCTTCGCCTCCACGCTCGCGGCGATGCAGCACGAGTTCGCCGACTTCACCGGCACCACCCCCACGGGCCGCCCGCGCAGCTCGGGCCGCAGGTGCTGCTCCACCGACGCGAAGTACGAGTTGAGGTCAAAGAACAGCACCCGCAGGGTCATCGCGTCGCTCCGTTGAATACCAAACAAATTCCTATCACGCCACGGCAGGGCGGTCAATGGGCAAGATTGGAATTTGTTCGGCATCGCGACAGGGACGTCGGAAACCCGGCACGGGCCGAGGCGTACAGCAGGGCATGACGCGGCTTACCCCGGTCTGCCCGAGGTGCGGGTATGAACGAACGGGGATCGTGACCCTCCGGTGCCCCGAGTGCGGCACGGACAAGCCCCCCCGCGTCGCCCGACCGAGCGTGCTCAAGATGACCTGGCTGGAGACCGCGATCATCGCCGCGTTCCCGGCGTTGATGATCGTCTGGTACTTCGGCGTGGACGTGACGATCCGAGGCGAGATCCCGCCCGACCCCGGGCGCACGTTCTCGGACGCTTCGCCCGATGAGATCGACGCGGCGCTGCGCGCGAGCCCCGGCGGGTTCGCCGACGGCGACCTGGGCGTCGTGGGCATCTCCATCACGGATGCGGGTTTCTACCTTCACATCGCCCAGTCGAGCGTCGAGTACCCGGACGTCGACCCGTCCAACGTCGCGTGGCAACTCATCTACGGCGGGCAGCCGCTGATCCGGATCGACGACGCGTCGGGCAACCCGGTCGCCTTCCGCGACCAGACCCAGGCGGTCCGGGTGCACCTCGAGAGCTTGCGCTACACCGGGTGCTACTCGCGAATGCCCTCGCGGACCGGGTGGTCCAACGGGTTCGTGGGCGACTCGTGCGTGGAGTGGGTTTCGATCCCGTATCGGACGGACACAGCGCTCGCGCCGGGCGTGTACGCCGTCACGATGCTGGGCGACGCGGGCCCGGGGATGCCCGAAGGTCGGACGTTCCGCGTCGAAGCCGAGCGGATGCCCGCGCGCCGCTGAGCCCGGGCGCGTCCGAGAACGCACGAAATTGAAGGCATGCGCCCGCACAACCGGCGCGACCCGCGCGGGCCGACCGCGCGGGGGGGCGCGGCCGGGTCAATCGCGTGCGGGCCCGCGTCGGCGTGGCATGTTCGTGGTGTTCCCGCGCAGGGGACCAGGTCAGACAACACCAGAGAAGAGAGAGAACACCATGAAGACCTTCGCCCTCGGCACCGCCGCGATCCTCCTTTCCGCTGCCGGCACCGCGAACGCCGGCGTCATCGACCAGGCCGACCTCGTTGAAGGCGTCTCCTACCAGGAGCTCACCGTTGATGGCGTCGGTGTTGTTGTCACCACCGACTCCGGCAACACCAAGCGCAAGACCGTCAACGGCGTCACGGGCGTCGGTGTCTCGGGCGGCACCGTCAATGGCGAGATCGACAAGCGCGAAGCCCTGAACTTCGAGTTCGATTCCCCGCTCGTCGTTGACGAGATCACCATCGCCTTCCTGTACGACAACGGCCAGTTCGGCGATCAGCCCGCCGAGGTCGCCGACTTCGTGACGGACCTGGGCACCTACACCCTGCGGGTGACCGGCCCGACCACCGCGACGTGGACCGGCGGCGGCCTGGTC
>JAUHXM010000053.1 GCA_030426605.1 Phycisphaerae bacterium
GTGAGATCGGCCCCGCGGACCTCCTCGATCTCGTGGTTTTCGGGTCCCTTTACCTTGATCGTCGCGGTCTCGCCGGGTTTGGGCAGGCCGAGCTGCTTCGAGAAATCCTCGACGATGACGCCGAGGATCATGCCAGCGCCGTCCGAGTCCTTGTCGGGGATTTTGACAACGGCGCCGGGGATGTCGTGGAACTGCTTTTCCTCGCCGTCCACGGTGCCGGTCATGATGCCACGCCCGGTGAGATAGTCGCCCGCGGCGGACTCATCGAGCTGCTCGAGTGAGCCCTCGTTGATGCAGACCTTCTCGATCTCTTGGTCGATCATCTCGGCGGGGACGGTCGCATCGGGGCGCTTGACCTTGATGCCGTTAAGCTCGGGGAGCTCGAACTCGGGGAGCACCTCGACCTCGAGGGTGAAGGTCATGGGCTTGCCCGACTCCATCTCGATGGAGTCAAAGTCGCCGCCCTCGGGGTTGCCGATGACCTTGAGCTCGTGCTCCTGAACCGCTTCGGAGTAGGCGCCGGAGATGAGTTCGTTCTTGGCCTCGTTTCGGATCATGGGCCCGAAGCGCTTCTCGAGCAGGCGTGTGGGCACGCGTCCCTTCCGGAAGCCGGGGAGGGCGGCCTCGGAGGCGGCGGCCTCCATCGCGAGCTCGAGCCGCTCGGTGATGGTCTCTGCGGGGATCTCGACGGTGATTTTCTTGCGGCTGGGGCCGGCGTCCTCGATGGTGATCTTGTTGGACGCGGTGGCGGATTCGGACATGTCGGGCCTCTGATCGATGGCGCACGCGTGTGTGCCAGCCCGCCGGGGTGCGCCGCCGTCCCGGGCCGGCCCCACGGCGCAGCCGCGGGAGCCCCAACCCTAGGCTCAGGAGGCGGTTCGCGGATCAGTCGAACGGGTGGACCGGGTGGGTCTCGGTGGCTCCGGTGATGTGGCGTAACAGGACGCGGTCCGTCGCGAGGTCGATGCCTTCGAGACGCCAGCCGGGTGTCACTTCCTCGCCCACCCGCCAGGTCTTGCGGTCGATGACGGCGACGCTGATATCGCCCACGCGCATGATGGCACTCACGCGGGTGTTCGAGGCGATCGAGCCGCTGCGTGCGGCGGCGGTGCCCGACCGCTCGTCATCGCTGACGACGACGGCCGCGTCCTCAAAGGGCGAGGGGATGCCGTGGTCGCGTGAGAGACGGCGGATGTGATCCAGCACCCCCGAGAGTTCGGGTGTGGACTCCGGCGAAGCCGAGAGGATCGAGGGCAGGCTGACCGTCGGCCCCGGCGGTGTGCGGGCGTGTGTGCTTTGCGCGCCCGTGCCCATGAATCGCACGCCGACGATCGCGACGCCGGGGATCATGACACCGTAGAGCAGGTAGGCCCGGGAGAGCTTGCGTGAACGGTTCATGGCGCCACCTCTCCTTCGTCCGCAAACACACCCGAGATCGACATGAATGAAACGGTGATGGAACCACCGATCGTCTCGGGATCTTCCGCGACGCGCGCGGCCCCGAGCCGGAAGGAATCCACGCGGGCAAGCCCGCCGTCTTCCTGGAACAGGCGGAAGAACTCGCGGATCGAGTTGTAATCGCCGACCATCTCAATCGCGTAGGTGATGCGGGAGACGTCGAGACCCAGATCCTTGATCTGTTCGGAGACGTCGCTCGCGACCGTGGACCGGCGTGGCTCGATGTGCTGGATTTGAACGCCGGCTCGCCGGGCCTTGTCCTGCAGCATCTCGTACAGGCCCGAGGCGTCCAGCGAAGTCGCCCACATAGCCTCGAATCTCGTCGCGTGCGCCTCGATCTCCTCGATCACACGCTCGGTCTGGTCTTGCCCGGGTCCGTTCGCGGCCTTGTGGATTTCGTCACGGTCCGCCTGCAAGGTGGCGCGCTCGCTCTCGAGCGCGGTTCGCATCGGGTCGAGCACGAGATGCCACAACGCGCCCGCGATGAGTGCGAGACCGATGACGATCACGGTGAACTGGCGGTCCGCGGGCTTCATGGACGCCCCGCTTTCGCGTCTGCCAGCGCCTTGGGCGGCGTGCCGTTGAACACGCCCGGGTTCGCGATCGCGAAGGGCACCGCGTGGAGTTGGCACCGGAGTGAGAACGACCGCATGGTTACCCCGTCGAGCGTCTCGGTCCGGGTGGTCCCGAGTTCGACGTGGTGCACGAAGGGCGATTGCTTCAAGCCTTCGATGTAGCCGCTGAGTGTGTCGCCGCCGGGTTTGTTGGCCGCGTCGTCGGCGAGTCCGCCGATGGCGATGATCGGGGCGGCGCCCTCGTAGAATGCGCGGACATCTCGGATGCGGATCTGCTCGGGCGTGCGTGCGCCGAGGTCACCGATCACCGTGTTCCAGTCTGGTTGATCGCCGGCGACGATCGCGCTGGCGTACGAGGCGACGTTCAATTCCTCGATCTGTTCGGCCGCGCGCTCGATGGCCTGAGAGTTCGACCGGATCGCGTCGAGCTGGTGCTGCTGCTCGGCCACGGCGGCCGCGATCTGCCCGCGTTCGAGCGAGATCAGCCCCGCCTCGCCGAGGAGCAGCCCGACGCTGAGGATGACGCCGGCCCGGACGGCCGACGAGCGTGCCGCGGACGCGAGTCGTTCGACCGCCGCGATGGGGATAAGGGAGATCCCAGGGTCACCGGTCGTCGCGAAAATGTGCTCGGTCGATCCGGGCGCGAACGCGTCGTTGATCGGCTGGGTTTCCTGCTCGTACGGCGCGATCTCGACGTCGAGTTCCGTCGTATCCGAGAGCAGGGAGGCCATGCCGGGGATGCGAGCACCCGGCCCGAGGATCACGAGCCGACGCGGGCGCTGCTCCACGGCTCGCACGCCGTAGCGCACGGACTGCTTGATCTCGACCGACAGCCGCTGCATGACAGAGGCGAGCAGCGGCGCGACCGACGTCCGGTACGGGTTGTCCGAATCGCCGATGCGGGCTTCGCGCGATGGCACACCGTTCTCAAGAAGCAACCGGGAGCCGCTCTGGAGGTCCAGCGACGGCCGCTCGTCGTCCTCTTCCGGTTGCTCGCTCTGACGCATGCGTGCCAGCCCGCGGGCGTACGCCTCGGCGAGCGACTGGTACCCGGCGTTGAACGTCCGGACAAACGACAGCGAACCATCGTACATCGACGCGATGGTCGCGGTCGTCCAATCGAGATAGCAGTACGCGACGCAGCCTTGCGCGGCCTCGGCGGCTTCGAGCGTGCTGATCAGCGGTACCACCGCCCGAGGAACGTGGCTGACCAGACGGTTGCCCGATCGCGAGACCCACCCAAAGACTGCCTGCACCGAATCGTTGTCCGCGGCGCACGCGAGCACGTGCGTCCGATCGCTGCCGTCGTGCTCGTCGTGAGCGATGACCATGCCGTCGGAGACGGCTCGTGAATCGTGGACGATCACGCGTTCTTCTACGCCGAGCATCGCGGCCTGCACCGCCTCGGGACCCGATGAGGGGAACGACGCGACCTCGACGGCGTCGCTGGGCGACTGCACCAAGACGGCAACCTGCGCTCCGCGTCGAACGTTGAGATCCGCGAGCATTCGACGAAGCGGTTCATCATACGCGAGCAGCCCTTCGTCCCACGCGTCAGACCATTCGGACCGATCCAGGCTCTGGCAGGCCGTCCGCACCACGCGCGATCCGACCACGTACGCCCCCTCCAGGGCGTCCGGCGTCAGCGAGATCACGACTCGGGATTCACGGAACAGCAAGCGGACACTCTCCACCACGTTTGAGCGGCGTCCTCGGTTGGGACGCTCCGACCCGGTTATCGATCCGATATAGGGGGGTCTTTGACGCGCGTTCTGGCTATTCGATCTGAAGATCGAGTCGCCGGCGTGCAAACCCGGCACGTCCCTCGACAACGGCCTCGCCGGATGGTTCTCGGACCTCGACGAAGTGCACCGTTTGCGATCCGATCGTGATCGTTGAGCCTTCTGTCGGCAGATCCGCCCCGCCTGAGAGACCCATCGCGGCGACGATGCCACCGCTTTCCGCAGCGTAAAAGGCGCGGACCGTCTCCACGCGCAGGACGCCCGTGTGGGCGTCCTCGGTTGATGCCGCGGCACCGCTGATGAGCGCGATGTTGATCGTCGCGATCACCACCACCAGCACGAGAACCACGACACCACGGCGGTCGTGTGTCTTCATTGGCATCATCCACCTCCGATCCGTTCGCGGATGAACGCGATCGTGCCGAACTCGGCGTCCCCCACGGTCAGCGTGATGCGGACGGTCCAGACCTCGGCGAGGTCGGCCGTCGTGGTGGTGCCGTCACGTCCGATGTAGGCGAGGGTGAAGGCGTCCACCCCGCTGCATAGCGGGTGTTCAACGCTCGAGGTGTCAACGAGCATCAGATCGGACCCGCTGAGACGGATGCCGGCGCCGGACGCCTCGATGAGTTCATCGGAGTCCATCGTCGTGAGTTCGGCGTTCCCGGAATCGTCGATGCCGATCTCGCGGATCTCGCGCATGACACGGTCGATCGCGAACGTTGCCCGCTCGTAGTCCTGCCGTGATGACACGCTCTCAGTGTGCGAGGCGAGGAGCGTCTGCATCACCGGGAAGACCACGACCGTGATGATCGAGAGCACGACCACCGCCGCCATGATCTCCAGGAGCGTGAAGCCCCGTGTTGGACGGTGTCCGCTCATGACGTCAACTCCGCGAGCACGACGGAGACGGGCAGCGTGAGGGTGCCGCCGTCCGGGTCGTCGAAGGTCACGGTGACGGTGATGAGCCGGAAGACGTCGTCGTCCGCGTCGCCCGTCACGACGCCCTCGGCGGTCGCGAGGTCGCCGATCGAGACGGTGTAGGCCATTCCGTCATCGGTGTAGACGGAGGTGACGGGGTCCAGGCGGTCGTAGAGCCCGGTGGTCGCGGTGCTGAGGTAGGCGGACGCGTCCGCGAACGCGGCGAACCCGAGCGAGCCGTCGGGGCTCACGCTGTCCGCGATGATCTGCTCGAGCACGGCGGCCGCGAGCGTCGTGGCACGGGCGACCTCCGCGCTCTGCCGGCGGGACTCGTTGCCCTCGGTAATCATTGTCATCGCCGCGGGGACGGTGAGGGCGAGCACGAGCACTACGAGGACCGCTTCGATGAGCGTCACGCCGCGCGCGAATCGGGATGCGCCTCGATCACTGCTCATCGATCAGCCCCGTTTGCTGGCGAATGACAATGGTTCGAGTGCCTGTGCCGTCTTCGAGCACGATCAGCGCGTCTTCGTCGTTGATGGCGTCGAACACGCCGGTCGCCGAACGTGTGTGCGGCGTGCCGTCGTATCGGAACCAGAACGTTTCATCGTTCGATGTGGTCCCGTCGCCGTTGGTCATCGAATCGACGGCGAGCGATGGGATCTCGATGTCCAGATACCGCACGGGGGCGTCCTCACCGAGCGGTCCCGGCGCCGGTTCGAGCGTGTCGGTGTCCGGGTCGATCTGCACGACTTCCAGCCGGATGCCAGTGTCTGTGCGGATGCGCACACCCGTGGGCGATCCGGCGGCCATCGCGTTGGCACGTGCGTACCGCAGCGCCCGCGAGACTTCGTCGAACGCCGCGTCCTGGCGCTGGCCCTCGAGCGATCCGACCCCAGGCGCGACGATGGCCGCGAGGACCGCAATGATCACGATGACCATCAGGATCTCGACGAGCGTGAACGCTCGGGACCGGGATGTTGTACGCGGGCGGTGCATCACAGCTCGTTTGCGTTCAAGAATGTGCCGTCCGAGCCGTCCACTCGGGCGGTGGTGTCCGTGCAGTTGGCGTAGAAAATCGCGACGGGGGGCGAGGAGGCGTTGTCCACGAAGTAACCCCAGCCGTAGGTATCTGAACTCACTACCGTGCGTGCTTCGGCCTCGGCTCGCGACGCGGCGCGGACGTCGTCCAGCCCGGACCACGGGTTCGCCGGGATCGGCCGGTCGAGCACGGTGCCCAGCGTGGTGAGCTCGGCGAGCGTCGGGTACGGGTCGTTGCCCGCGATGACGGCCCGCGAACGGAACGACGCGATCCCCGACCGCACGCGGGCGAGCCCGTTCATCGTCGAAGACGTCCGCGAGTCGTCCATCGCGTTGGTGACCAGCGGGGCTGACACCGCGGCCAGCACACCGATGACGACGATGACGACGAGCAGTTCGACGAGGGTGAACGCCCCGCTTCTCGAGATGGACCGGCCTCGCGGGTTCATCCCGTACTCGACACCTTGATGAGCTGCCACATGGGGAGGAACACGGACAAGGCAACCAGCAGCACGATGCCGGCGAGTGATATCGTCATGATCGGTTCGATGAGCGTGTTCACGCTCTTGGAGAGGTGGTCCGCCTCGCGGTCGTAGTGGTCTGCGATGATCTTGGACGAACGGGCGAGCTCTTCGGAGTCCTTGCCTGCGCCGAGCATGCGACGCGCGAAGCTGGGCAGGTAGCGAGAGCTCTTCATGACGTCCGCGAGCCGGGCTCCCCCGCGGAGCCGATCGGACATCAACGCGGTCTCGTCGCGGAAGATCGGCCGCCCGGTGGCGCGTCCCGCCATCGCAACGGACTCGGTCAGCCCGAGCCCCGAGCCGATCGCGATGCTCAGCACCCGCGCGAACCGTGCGGCCGTCATCGCGACGAGCATCTGCCCGATGCACGGGATACGCAGAAGCACCCGCTCGAAGTACCGACGCCCGTTCGGGGACCGCCAGGACATGACGAATGCCCCGGCTCCACCGATCACGCCCATGATGCAGAGGTACCAGTACGCCTTGATCCCGTCACCGATGAACTGGACAACGCGGGTCGTGATCGGGAGTGTCACGCCGTTCTGTTCGAAAATCACCGCGAACTTAGGGACGACGAAAATGACGATGACCGACAGCGCAACAAGCACGAATCCGATCACGATCAGCGGGTACGACAGCGCGCGTTTGAGCTGTTTCTGCATCACGAGGTTTTGGTCGAGCATCTCGGCGAGGTGCTCGGTCGCCTCGGCGAGGGAGCCGGACTCTTCCGCGGCACGAAGCGTCTCGATATATACGTCGCCGAAGACATGGCTGTAGTCGCCGAACGCCTCGGTGATCTTGCGGCCGGCCTCGATGCCGGTGGCGATATCGATGACCATCGCCGAGAGTGTTTGGTTCGTTTCGTTCTCGGCAACCGAGACGAGCCCTGTCGCGATCGGGATCTTGGCCTTGACGAGCACGCTGAGCTCACGCGTCAACGTCGAGATCTCTGCCTGAGAGATGCTGCCAACTCGCCGGCGGCGGGTGCTCTCTTCGAGTTGGACGGGCGTCTTACCGCGCGCGATGAGCTCGCGGTACGCGGCGTGCTCGCTGTGCGCCTCGATGGCGCCGCGCGACTTCCTGCCCGTCTCGTCGAGGGCGACGTACCGGAATGTCGTTCCGCTGGCCATGGTGCGTTCCTCGTTACGCCGCCGATTCACCCGGCGCTGGTTCGTCGGAGTCACCAGACGTGTCGAGCTCCTCGGCGAGCAACGCGTTGAGCTTGGCGAGCTCCTCGATGGATGTCATACCCTGCCGTGCCTTCTCGATGCCGTCCTCGAGCATCGTCTTCATGCCAAGCCGGCACGCCGCTTCTTCAAGCTCCGTGCCCTCGGCGTCCCGCTCGATCAGCCCGTGCATGGTCGGGGTGACGCGGAAGAGCTCGTAGACACCCATCCGGCCCTTGTACCCGGTGCTGAAGCACTTGGCGCACCCGCGCCCGTCCACGAACTGATCACCGGGCATGGGCTCGGTGCCCAACGCCGCGAGCTCGTTGCGTGTGGGGGTGTACGGGCGGACGCACGATTCGCAGACCCGCCGGACGAGGCGTTGGGCCATCACGCCAAGCAGCGCGTTGTTGATCGCGAAGCTTGGGATACCGAAATCACGCAGGCGCGCGATCGACCCGATCGCGTCGTTCGTGTGGAGTGTCGAGAGCACGAGGTGACCCGTGAGGGCCGCCTGCACCGCGATCCGTGCGGTCTCCTCATCGCGGATCTCACCCACCAGGACCACGTCCGGGTCCTGGCGGAGGATGGACCGCAGCGCCGACGCGAACGTCAGCCCGACGCCCGCGTTTGCCTGCACTTGCCGGATCATCGGCAGGCGGATTTCGACCGGGTCCTCGATCGTCATGATGTTGATGTCGGGCTCGTTGATGTGGTTGAGCGCGGTGTAGAGCGTGGTCGTCTTGCCGGACCCCGTCGGCCCCGTCACGAGGATGATGCCGTGCGGCTTGGTGATCAGCTGCTCGAACTGCGACGTGACCTCGCTCGACATCCCGAGATCCGAGATCGAGCCAATCTGGGCAGCCGGGCGGAGGAGGCGCATGACAATGTTCTCGCCGTGGATCGTCGGGAGCGTGCTGAGTCGCACGTCGATGTCCTGCCCGCGGAAGGAGAACCGGAATTTGCCGTCCTGCGGCTTGCGGCTCTGGGTCAGATCGAGGTTTGCCATGACTTTGAGACGCTGCACGATGCCCGCGTGCATGCCGATCTCGGGCCCCTGCTGCGGCTGGAGGACGCCGTCCACGCGGTAACGCAGGTGCAGACGCTTCTCGTCGGGCGAGATGTGGACGTCGGACGCGCCGGCATCCGCGGCGGAATACAGGATCTGGTTCACCGCGACGACGAGCGGCTCGGCACCGCTCGTGAGGCTCTCCGACCCGCCGTCGTCGTCCTCGGTCGCTTCGCCCAGCGCCATCGAGTACGCGCGGGCGATGAGCGCCCGCAACCGCTCCACATCGCACACAACCGGGTCGATTCGGCACTTCAATGCCTGCGTCAGCCGATCAATCGAGGCGAGATCGAGCGGATCGGCCATCGCCACCGTCGCGGTCCCGTCGATGATGAACAGCGGGAACACGCACAGCTGTTCGGCGACGCGTTGCGGGATGCTCCGGCAATTGTGCAGGTCGATCCGGAACGCGTCGAGATCGACGTAGGGGTACTCGCAGATCAGCGCGTGCTCGACCGCGAGCTCTCGGTGTGTCGTCGCGTTGATCTGCACGAGCGCGTCGGTGACCTCGATGCCGCTCGCGACGGCCTGCGCGGATGCGCGTTCGACGTCCGTCTCCGTGACGCGTCCTGCGTCCAGCATCGCCTGGATGATGAACTGCCCGCCGTCGAACATCACCCGCCCCGCTCGCTGTTGCCATCGTCATCGGCCACGATGCCCGCGCCCTCGACGCGGTTGATCAGATTGAGGACCTCCTCGTGCACGGGTGTGTTGTCCTGATCGAACCCGATCCCGAGCAGGTACGCAGGGCGTCGGTCCGTCATCACGACGCGGACGAGGGTGCCTTTCAGTTCGAGGATGGGGTCGCCGTCGCGGTTGCCGAGATCGAAGAGCCGGAGCACGACCTTCGCCCCCCGGGGGATGAAGGTGGTGCTCATGAACCCGGCTCCCGCGGTGCCGAGGTCGATCAGGTCGCCCTCGATCCACCCGGATCGATCGCCGGCGCGCGGGCCGAACCGCACGAGGTCCGCGTGCTCCTCGCCCACGCAGATCGAGGCGGGAAGAACCACGTCGAACCGCTTGGCGCGTCGCACAATGACACCTGGATCGGCTCCGGCCATCCGTACCTCCTGCAGGCGCGGACCTCCGGCCCGCCCAGGAGTCATCGGACAGACCCGCCCCCCCCATGATCAGGTAACTGCCCTGGGGCAGAGAAGGTGCCGTCTCAAGGACCGCCGGATCGAGGGGGCGCCAGGCATCACCCGTCCAACCGCGCTTCCCACATCACGGGTCCGGAGGCGGCCGCTGAGGTCAATTCTTTGGGGGGAGGGGGTCTATACTGTGGGGCTCGGCCGAGATCGGCGGCCGGGTACCGATCGGGCCCAGCCGGCCAGGATTGGTTCGTCTTTGAAACCACCCGGCAGCCAGCTGCCACCCCAAGCGCCCATGTGCGGGACGCCCGATCCCGTCGCCGCCGGTGTCGCTGACGCAGGAATCGAGAATCGCCATGTCCTCCCCGCTCGTCCAAGACCTCATCGAGTCCGGCATCCACTTCGGTCAGCGCTCCAGCGGCTGGAACCCGAAGATGCAGCGCTACATCTACGGCAAGCGCAACGGCATCCACATCATCGACATCAAGGAGACCGTCAAGGGCCTCCTGCTCGCGAAGAAGTTCGTCACCAAGACCGTCGCCGGCGGCAAGGACATCTGTTTCGTGGGCACCAAGCGCCAGGCGAAGGGCGTGATCGAGCAACGCGTCGGCGACGTGAAGATGCACTGGGTGACGGAGCGTTGGCTCGGCGGCACCCTGACCAACTTCCGCACGATCCGCGCCCGCCTGCAGCGGCTTGAGGAGCTTGAGGCGATCGCCGAGAACGACAACTTTCAGAGCTACTCCAAGAAAATGGAGTCCCAGCTCCGCCGCGAGATGCGGAAGATCAAGCGGAACCTCGACGGCATCCGCCGCATGAGCAAGCTGCCCGGCGCGTTGGTCGTGATCGACGTGCAGCGTGAGATCACAGCCGTCCGCGAGGCGAAGAAGCTGGGCATCCCCACCATCTGCCTGATCGATACTGACGGCGACCCGGAAGCGGCGGACATCCCGATCCCGGGCAATGACGACTCGATGCGATCGATCGACGTGATCGTCCGCGAGTTGTGCCTGGCGATCGCGGACGGGCAGCAGTCCCGCACGACGACCGCGGAGGACGCGGGCGCCGAGCCCGCCGCCGCCACGGAAGACAGCAAGCCCCGCCGCTCGTCCCGCGCCCAGTTCCGGGCGGACGACTCGAACGTCTCGGCCCCCGAACCGGCGCCCGCGGGCAACGAGGCCCCCGCCTCGGCGGAGTCCTGAACATCCCACCCCGCGGGGGTGTGACACGACCGAGCTGTTGAACGAACCCATGGAACGAGGGGCGGCTGCCCCCACCGAATCACCACGAGGAAGACCGAGATGGCAGATATCAGCGCCAAAGACGTCATGAGCCTGCGCAACCGCACGGGCCTCGCGATGATGGCCTGCAAGAAGGCACTCATCGAGGCCGAGGGCGATGTGGACAAGGCCGAGGAGCTCCTCCGCAAGTCGCTCAAGGGCAAGATGGAGACGAAGGTGGACCGCGCCGCGGGCGAGGGCCGCATCGGCGTGGCCGTGTCCGAAGACGGCGTGTCTGGCGCGATCGTCGAACTGAAGGCCGAGACCGACTTCACCGCCAAGAACGACAAGTTCATCGCCGCGACGGACCAGATCGCCAAGCTCGCCCTCGCCGCCCCTGCGGGATCGGGCCCAACCGAGGAGATGACCAAGATCGTCGATGACCTCCGGATCACGACGGGAGAGAACATCTCCATCGGACGTATCGAGAAGATCGAGGGCCAGGGCGGCTCGACCAAGTTCGGGCAGTACGTTCACCACGACGGCAAGACCGGCGTGCTCATCCAGGCCGAGGGCAGCATCGACGACAGCGTCCTGCGTCAGATCGGGATGCACGTAACCGCCGCGGTCCCGCGCCCGCTGGGCGTCTCGCCGGACGAGATTCCCAACGAAGTCGTCGAGAAGGAGCGGAAGTTTCGGATCGACCAGGCGGTCGAGTCGGGCAAGCCGCAGGAGATCGCCGAGAAGATGGTCGAGGGCGGTATGCGGAAGTTCTTCGCCGAGGTCGCGCTGCTTGAGCAGGCGTATGTCGTCGATCCGTCCAAGCCCGTGAAGGAGATCGTCGGGTCGGACGCGACGATCAAGGCCTTCCGCCGGTGGGAAGTCGGCGAGGGCTGAACCCTGCGCCCAACGCAATCACCCCAGGCCCCGGATCCCCGGGGCCTTTCTTATGCGCTTGATTCGCTCGCTTGCGAACCCGCGTGGGGCTTGATCTACTGCCCGCTCACCCCTCGAGGATCCAGCCATGCCAATCAAGGCCGCGCCCGGAGAGCAGTACACCGTCCGCCGGAAGATCCTCAAGCTCCTCGGCGCTGCGTTCCACATCTACAACTCGGACGGTTCGCCCGCGGGCTACTGCAAGCAGAAGGCCTTCAAGCTCAAGGAAGACATCCGGATCTACACGGACACCACGTGCACGACCGAGTTGCTCGTGTTACGGACGAAGCAGATCATCGACTTCGGTGCGACGTACGACGTGACGCTGCCCACCGGTGAGAAGGTCGGCTCGCTCCGGCGCAAGGGCATCAAATCGAGCCTGGTCCGTGACGAGTGGCTCGTCTTCGACGACGAGGGCACTCAGGTCGGCATGATCCGGGAGGAGGGCTCGCTCGCTCCTATGATCCGTCGCTACGGCGACGCGCTCTCCATCTTCTTCCCCCAGCGGTACGCGATCACGCGCGCCAGCGACGGCGCGACCGTCGGTCGTCTCCGCCAGCACTTCAATCTTTTTGTGTATCGGCTCGGCGTCGCGGTCCTGCTGGACGACGAGCACTTTGACGAGTTGATGTTGTTGGGCGCCACGTGCCTGATCGCCGCGATCGAGGGGCGGCAGAACTGACGCTCACGCCCGCGCGGGAGCTGTGACCGGCGGAGTGGCGGCGTTCGTCGTCTCGATCTCCCAGCACGCGACCATGTGCCCGTCGGCGGCGCTCGGCGCCAGCGGGGGCATCTCACACTTGCACCGGTCCTGCACCAGCGGGCAGCGGCCCGCGAACGGGCACCCGGGCGGCGGGTCGAACGGGCTGGGCACGTCCCCCTTGAGGACCGTCAGAGGGCGACGGTCGTCCGGGTCGTCGATGGGGTTCGCCCCGAGCAGGGCCTTGGTGTACGGGTGCTCGACCTGGGCGTCGAGGTTCATCGTGTCCAGTTCCTCGACGACATGGCCCAGGTACATCACGAGGACGCGGTCGCAGAAGTGCTCGACGACCTTGAGGTCGTGGCTGATGAACAACATCGTGAGCCCGAACTGTTCCTTCAGGTTGCTCATCAGGTTGAGCACCTGGGCCTGGACGGACACGTCCAGCGCGCTCACGGGCTCGTCGGCGACGATGAACGTCGGCTTCACCGACAACGCCCGGGCGATGCCGATCCGCTGGCGTTGCCCGCCGGAGAACTCGTGCGGGAACCGGTCCGCCGCGTCGGCGCGCAGGCCGACGGTCTTGATGAGCTCGACGATGTAATCGTCGATCGACTGTGGGTCGTCGTCGAGGACGCCGTGGAACTTGATCGCTTCCTTGAGGAGCGCCCGGATCGTGAGCCGCGGGTTCAGGGACGAGTACGGGTCCTGAAAGATGATCTGCATCTTACGGCGGTACGGCATGAGCTCGCGATGGCTCATCCGAGAGATGTCATCGCCCTCGTAGATGATCTGACCGCTGGTCACGTCGTGCAGTCGGATGAGAGCCTTGCCCAGCGTGGACTTGCCGCACCCCGATTCTCCAACGATGCCCAAGATCTCGCCCGATTTGATCTCGAACGTGACATCGCTGACGGCGTGGACCTTTCGCACGACACGGTTGAGGACGCCGCCACGAACCGGGAAATGCTTGACCAGATTGCGGACTTCGATCAGCGCCATCACCCATTCGCTCCCTGCGGCGTCTGCGCCGCTTCCGGCTCGCGCCGCGGGCGTTCGTCCGGCGTCCCCAGCGGGTAATGGCAGCGGACCGGGCGGCCGTCAATGGTCGGCTTGAGCGCGGGCTCTTCGTGCACGCACCTCGATCCGTCCGAGCACCGGCACCGCGCCTCGAAGCGGCACCCCTCTGGGAGTTCCATCAGCGAGGGCACGATGCCCGGGATCGACGGCAGGCGGGCGCCGGGCACCTTCTTACCGCGCTTCGGGATGGACTCGAGCAGGGCCCGCGTGTACGGGTGCCGTGCTTCGTGGAAGATCTGCCCGACCGTGCCCTCCTCGATCACCCGCCCGGCGTACATCACAAGCACGCGGTCGCAGACCGTGGCAACAACGCCCAGGTCGTGGGTGATGAGCATGATCGCGGTGCCGACCTTCTCCTTAAGCGAGTTCATCAGATCCAGGATCTGGGCCTGGATCGTGACGTCCAGCGCCGTCGTTGGCTCGTCGGCGATCAGGATCTCGGGCTCGCAGCACAGTGCCATCGCGATCATCACGCGCTGCCGCATGCCCCCGGAGAGCTGGTGCGGGTACTCGCTGATGCGTCGCTCCGGGTTGGGGATCTCGACGAGCTTGAGCATCTCGATCGCCCGGTCGCGGCGTTCACGCTTGTTCATCTTCGTGTGATACTTCAGCGCCTCGTCGAGCTGCCACCCGATCTGGAAGACGGGGTTCAGGCTCGTCATGGGCTCCTGGAAGATCATCGCGATGCGGTTGCCGCGGACCTTCCGCATCTCTGCGGGTGTGGCTCGGCAGAGGTTCCGGCCGTCGAACTGGACATCCGAGTTTGGGCCGTAGGTCGTGATGTGCTCGGGGAGCAGGCGCATGATCGACTTGCTGGTCACCGTCTTGCCGCACCCGGACTCGCCCACGATGCCGAGCGTTTCGCCTCGAGCGAGATCGAACGAGACGTCGTCAACGGCCGTCACCATTCCGCTCTCGGTGCGGAAACTCGTCGTGAGACTGCGCACGGACAGCACGGGCTTGGGGGCGGTCGCGGTCTGGGTGGTTGCGATGGTCATCCGACGTGCTTTGGATCGAACGCGTCCTGCAGCGCGTCGGTGAAGATATTGAACGCGAGGACGAGCAGGAACATGAAGAAGGTCGCCGCTCCGATCTGCCAGAAGTTGTCGTTCACGACCTGCTGAGCGGAGTCGCGGATCATGATGCCCCAGCTCGCGCCCTGCTTGAGCCCGAGCCCGAGGAAGGTGAGGATGACCTCGCCCTTGATCGCCGCGATGAGCAGCAGCGAGAAGTTGATGAACATCAGGTGCGAGGTGTTCGGGATGATGTGTCGCAGCAGGATGTAGAACCTGCCGAACCCGATCGCCGTCGCCGCCTGGACGTACTCGAGCTCCTTGATCTTCATCGACTCGCCGCGGATGACGCGGCACGGGCCGATCCAGTACGTCAGGGCGAACGCGACGTACAGCGGGATCAGCGTGCCCTCGAACGGGCTGCCGATGAAGAGCATCGCGAGCACGGCGAGCAGCACGAGGTACGGGATCGAGGTGAACATGGAGTACAACCAGTTCACCGCGTGATCGACCCACCCGCCGTAGAACGCGCCCGCGGCCCCGAGCACGGACCCGAACCCGACGGCGATCAGGGCCGTCACGACACCGACCTGCAGCGCGATCTTGGCCGAGTAGAGCGCCCGGATCAGGATCGAGCGACCCTGCCGGTCCGTCCCGAGGCTGAGCCTCAGGTCGTTCATAAGGGCCGCGAGCCCCTCCGGTTGCGGGAAGAGCTCGTCGATGATCGGCTGGACCTGCTCCACCTCCGACGCGAGGACCTCGGCGAGCGATCGCCGCGAATCGGCGGCCGCTTCGAGCACGCGGTCCACCAGCGCCCCGTCGTAGATGTCCGCGGTGGTCAGCTCGTCGATGTCGAAGATCTCTTCCGCGGCGGCGTACAGTTCATCCGGGTCGATCTCGGCGAAGGCGCTGCTCTCCCCGGCGTTTTGCTGGAACTTCTCGACCTCCTCGGCGATCTCCTCCAGCCGGAAGGCGATGTCCTCCTGGCGGTTGAACGCGTCGTCCGAGTCAGCGCGCCCCGCTTCAATCAACCGGGCGAGCTCAGCCTTGCTGTCCTCGAGCCGCTCGGCGAGCACGGGCAGAAGCTCGATCGCGCCGCCCCGCCGGCGGACGTCGAGCACGCGGTTCGCCTGCGTCCGGGCCCTCCCGGCGATCTCGCGGAGTTCCTCGATCGGCTTGTCGGCGAAGGGGCGGCCCGTAATGGCGTAGTCGTCGAGCACGTCCCGGGGCTGGCGTTCGGAGCCGTCACCCATGCGGTCGATATCGCGGAAGGCATTGTCTGCGATCTCGAGATAGAAGACGGCCGCTTCGTAGCGCTGGTTCGTGTTGCCCGCGAGCCCGAATCCCGGCATCTCGCGCGGCCCGAACGCCGTGCGGGTCTGCTGGGTCAGCAGCAGCCCGAGGACCGGGCGGTCATCGAGCGAGGTGATCTTCTCGTTCACGAAGTTTGTCACGACGATATAGACCGACAGCAGCACGTACAACGCGATGATCGTGAGGCTGAACATCGCCAATCGGTTCCGCCGAAACTTGCGGGCGCCTCTCGACTTGATCAACCGGCCTATCACGAGAGCCTCACTCTCGGATCGACCAGCGCGTAGCACACGTCGGTCAGGATGACTGTGACAATGACGAACGCCGCGAACACGGAGACCGTCGCCTGCACGACAGGGAAATCACGCCCGACGATCGCGTTGATCATCGTCCGGCCCATGCCCGGGATGCTGAAGTACATCTCAACGAGGATCGAGCCCGCGATCAGGAAGGGAAGCGAGATCATGACCCGGGTCACGATCGGGATCATGGCGTTCTTGAGCATGTGCACGAACATGATCTTCTTGGACGTCGCACCCTTCGCCGTCGCGGTCGTGATGTAGTCACGGGCGCACTCCTCGACCATGACCGCGCGGTAGAACCGCGTGTCGTAGCCCATGGCGACGACCACGCCGATGATCACGGGCAGGGCGCAGTACTCCACCCAGTTCCAGGGCACCCACACCGGGCCTTCCGAGCCCTCGATCGGCGGAAAAACCGCCTCGTAGCCCTCGATCTCGAACGGCGTGATCCCCATCCGCTGCCCGAGCACAAACGCCCCGAAATACTGCCCGATGATGATGTACACCAGGTAGCTCACGCTCATCCCGAGCACGGCGATGATCATCAGCCACCGGTCGAGGAACCGGCCCCGGTTGAACGAGCAAACCAGCCCCACCACGATCGAGATGATCGCCGTGAAAACCAGCGAGGGGATCGTGATCATCAGCGTGGGCGGCACCGCCTTGCGGATCATCTCCCCGACGGGCAGCTCCTGCTCCCAACTCCGCTGGTCGAAGCTGAGCGTGAACACGTCGCCCAGGAACGACGCGTACTGCCTGTAGAAGGGCTGATCAAGCCCCATGCTCTGCTTCTTGAGCTCGATCTGCTCAGGCGTCGCGTTCTTGCCCAGCTGGGCGGCGACGGCGCTGTCCACGTCGATGCGGAGCAGTAGCATCAGCACCAGCAGGATGCACAGGTAGAGCGGGATGTAGTACAGCAGCCGCCGTACGAGATAGGCCCACATTGCTCGGTCAAGCCTCCTGGGGTCGCGGGGGCGATCGTAGCGCCGTTCATCAACGCTTGGAGTCGTCCACGTCCAGGAACTTGAACCAGCCGTAGTACCGCTCGGTCGGCTTGCAGTTGAGCAGCCACGGGTTAATCGTGTAGTGCCGCTCGCGGGCCATGGACCCGATGTAGGGCATGTCCTCGAGGAGCATGTCCCGCATCTTGACCATGATCTCCGTCCGCTCGCTGCCGGCGGGCATGGTCAGGATCTGCTCGTACATACGGTCGTACTCGTCCCGCTTGTAGTTGTAGTGGTTTGAGCCGGGGGACTCGTTCGGTCCGTAGAAGAGCGCGAGGTTGTTTTCACCGTCGGGGTAGTCGCTCGACCAGGCGAAGCTGAACATCGGGGCGTTCTTCTTGTTGACCGTGTCGATGACGACGGAGAAGTCCACGAGCTGGACGTCGAGCCGCACGCCGATCCGCGACAGCTGCCGCTCAAGCAGCTCGGTCTGCTCGGGCGCGTTGCCGCCGCGATTGGAGTAGTAGGTGATCGGCGGCAGACCCTCGCCGTTGGGGTAGCCGGCCTCGGCGAGCTTCCGCCGCGCCAGATCCAGGTTCGGCCCTTGATACGCCTTGGGGGCGCGGCCGCCCTCGGGGTACCCGTCCAGTCCCGGGGGGATCGGGCCGTCGTAGACGACGTTGAGCCCGGAGTAGAACGTCTCGTTGAACTCGTTCAAGTCCACGGCGAGGCTGATGGCCTGGCGCAGCGCCTTCTTCTCCGGCGTGTAGCCGCCGACCAGCTCGTCCTCCATGTTGAACCCGCGGAAGATGAAGTCGAGCAGCTTGTTTGCATGCCCGCGGACACCCTTGGCAGCCATCTCGGGCAGCAGCTCTTTGGTCCGCTTATCGAACGCCTGCGGGAAGTACTCGTCGGGTACCTGGGTGTAGCCGATGTTCCCGGCCGCGAACTGCAGCCACATCGGCTGGTCCTGGGGGAACATCGTGAACTCGATCTTGTCGAGGAACGGCACGCGCTCACCCGCGGCCCGGTGTAGCCCGGCCCGGCGGTCCTCACGCTCCCAAGCGTTGCGCTCAGGGTAGTAGACCTCGTGGTAGTGCGGGTTCCGGACGACGGTCATGTCCTTCTTCGGCGTCCACGACTCGAGCATGAACGGGCCCGTTCCGACCGGGTTGCGGAAGAAGTCCTCGCCATAGTGCTCGACCGCCTCGCGGGGCACGACGGACGTCTGGAACATCGTGAGCACCCACTCGAACCGGGTGACCGGAGCGACGAGCTCGATCTCGAACTCGTGGTCGCTGATCTTCTTAAACCCCTCGACGGGCATCGAGTAGTCCGCGGGCGTGCTCGGTTCACCGTCGTTCGCGTTCTCCTTGAACTCGTTGAGCCCGACAATCGTGTCCTTCAGCAGCCACCAGTTCTCGAACTCGTACTGGTCGTCCGCGAGACGCTTGAGGGAGTAGAACACGTCGTCCGTCGTGACCTCGCGCCCCTCGCCGTTCGGGAAGCACGGGTTGTCGTGGAACTTCACGCCCTGCTTGAGTTTGAATCGGAACCGCTTGCCATCGTCGAGGCGCTCTGGCAACTCGGCGAGCAAAAGCGGCTCGAACTTCATCGGATCGGCGTACTGGTTCACCAGCAGCGTCTCGAAGATCTGCGCGCAGGCCATGTTGTCGTACGTTGTCGAGCCCTGGACGGGGTCGAGGCTCTTCGGCCCGTCGGTGCGGATGGGCAGCTGGGCGACCTTCTCCTGGGCGTGGGCGGCGCCAGCCAGCACCGCCGCGGTGAGTATCCCGCATCCGAAGTTTCGAATTCCTGCCGCGATGGTGCCCATGTCTGCCTCCTGGAGAACGCCTGATGAACGCTGGCTGGTCCGACCAATGCTCGGCCTCCCTCGGCCGAGCAACTGTGGACGCGGATCGTACCGGGACCCGACCCGGGCCTCAAACGAGCCTGGTGGCATCCCGCACCCCCGAACCGGACACGCCGGGCCCGATCTGACGATAATCCCCTGAGATGCCCTCGATTGTCCAAGATTCCGACCCAGACCGCCCGGGCGTGCACCCGCAGCGGGCCCTCGTCACGTTCGGCGGGTGCGATTACCTCGGGCTCAGCCGGCACCCGCGGGTGGTCGGTTCGGCCATCCGGGCTGCGGGTCGGCACGGGCTGAGCACATCGGCCAGCAGGACCACGACGGGCGACACGATCGAGCACCGAACATTGGAGCAGGAACTCGCCGCGTTCCTTCAGTCTGGCTCGGCGATGCTGACGCTCGACGGGCTGACGGCCAACATGGCGGCGATGCAGATGCTCACCGGGCGCGTCAACGCCGCGGTGCTCGACGAACGGGCCCACCCGACGCTGGCCCTCGCGGCGACCGCCGCCGCGTTGCCGGTTCGGATGTACCGCCACCGCGACGCGTCGGACGCCGCCCGCGTGGCCCGGTCCGTCGGCGGTCCGATCGTTCTGGCGACGGACGGCGTCTTCACCGCCGACGGAGCGATCGCACCGATCTCGGAGCTCATCGACGCCCTGCCCGACGAACGCTCGGCCCTCATCGTGGACGACTGCCACGGGTTCATGGTGCTCGGTGATTCTGGTCGGGGCACTGCAAACGCCGCGGGGCATTCGCCGCACGACCGGCTCCTCGTCACGACAACACTCGCCAAGGGGCTCGGGTGCTCGGGCGGCGTTGTCGCCGGGCCGCGTGAGCTGCTCGAACCGGCCCGCGACCGGATCAGCGTTTACGTCTGCACGACACCCGCGTCGCCCGCGTTGATCTCCGCGGCGCGTGAAGCGCTGCGCGTCGCGACGGACGAGCCCGCACGCCGCGCACGGCTGTTTGAGAACGCCGAGCGATTCGCGAACGCTCTCGCCCACGCCGGGTTGGCCCCCCCCAAGGACCCCGCAACGCCGATCTTCGCGTTCTGGACCGGCGACGAGACCGATATGAGAGATCTGCGTCGGCGTGTGCTGGCCCGTGGGTTCGACCTGCCGTTGATGGCGTACCCGTCGGGCCCGGTGCCGTGCTACTTTCGAGCGTCCGTCTCGGCGGACCACACCGAGGCGCAGATCGACGCGTTCGCCGACGCGCTGGCAGGCTGCCGGGGATCCGCGTGAGTGAGCCGCCCCCTGTAAGCGGATCGCCGCTTCGCGAGCGCCTGCACGAGATCATTTTCGAGGCCGACACCCCCGCGGGCAAGACGTTCGATATGGCTCTCATCGCGATGATCTGCGCCTCCGTCGCGGTCGTTGTGATCAGCACGATGGAATCGATGCAGGCCGAGCCTTACGCCTCCATCCTGTACGTCCTCGAATGGTTGTTCACCGCTCTATTCACCGCCGAGTATGTCATCCGCCTGCTCATCGTTCGACGCCCCGCCCGCTACGCGACCTCGTTCTTCGGCATCATCGATCTGCTCGCGATCCTCCCAGCATTCATCGGTTTCTTCGTGCCGGGCGGGGAACGACTGCTCGTCGTCCGGACGCTCCGACTCCTTCGGATTTTCCGCGTGCTCAAGCTCGCGCGATATCTTTCCGAAGCCGCCGCGCTTCGCGAGGCGCTCTACATCTCACGGCACAAGATCGCGGTGTTCATCACGACCGTGATGATCGTCGTGCTCATTTCCGCCGCGTTCATGCACATCGTCGAGGGCAACTACGGCGTCGGCCCGCCGGACGAATCCGGCAACCCAACCGTTGGGAACCCCGATTTCGACTCGATGCCCAACGCGATCTACTGGGCGGTCATAACCATGACAACCGTCGGGTACGGCGACGTCACCCCCACCACCGCCGTGGGCAAGGGCATGACCGCGATACTCGTGCTCGTGGGATACTCGCTCATCATCGTGCCCACTGGGATCCTCACCGCCGAGATCTCTCAGCAGCGCTCCCGCCCGATTACGACCCGCTCATGCCCATCATGCATGCTCGAGGGGCACGATCGCGACGCGACGTACTGCAAACGCTGCGGACAACCGCTCGAACCCGAGCGTCACGCCGACGCCTGACCAGCCGTGCCCGCCCGCACACACGGGCCCGTTCTCGGACGGATCGCGCGGTGCGCGGCCCCCGCGGCAGGATCGGCAGCGACCGCCCGCCGATACCGATGCCGATGGTACCGGGCATAGCTGATCAGACCGGAATGCTTATGGCGGCTGCGGGGTGGCAGCCGCGCTTCCACGACGAGTCACTCGTCGAGTGGCTCATCGTGACCTGCTACTTCGCGACCGCGATCCTGTGCGTGCGAGCACGACGCGTGACGCTCATCGGCTTCGGCACGTCGCACGCGTACGCGGACTACGACCGCCGCTGCGGAGACCGCACGAAGGCCTACCTCGCCGGTGCCCGGTTCTGGTCGCTCCTGCTCGGGCTCTTCCTGCTGCTGGGCGTCAACAAGCAACTGGACCTGCAGAGCTCTCTCACGCAGATGGCCCGCGCTTGGTCGCACGACCAGGGCTGGTACGAGCATCGCCGGTTCGTGCAGCTTGCGCTCGTCGCGATCGTCGCGACGACGGGTCTCGCCGTGGTCGGTTCGTTGCTCTGGTTCGCGCGTCGTATGTTCCCGCGCCTGATCCTCGCCTTCATTGGCACGATCTTTCTGGCGGTCTATCTTCTGACGAAGGCGTCGTCGTATCACCACGTGGACGCATTCTTCCAGATCCGGATCATGGGCGTGCGCGTCTACCAGCCGCTCGAGCTGGCGGGCATTCTGTGTGTCGCGTCGTGCGCGCTGCTCAATTGCTGGTGGCACGACGTCCGCCGGCTCCTGGGTCGCTTGAATCTCGGCCCGACGCCCGCGTGATCACGCCGCGTTGGTGATGGCCTCAGCCTGCGGCTTGGGCTCGATCACACCGAGCGATCCCTCGGGCGTAAACCGGGCTCCGCTCGGCGTGCGCAGCGTCTCGCCCCCACCCGCAGGCATCAACAGCCCCGCACCACGCCGAACAGCGACGAGCAACGTCCGCCACATGATCTTGACGTCGAGCCGCCAGCTCCAGCCACGCACGTACTCAAGGTCGTACCGGATCCATTCCTGAAAATCAGTCCCCGGGCGACGGCGGCAGCTGACCTGCCACAAACCAGTGATTCCGGCGCGCACGCTGAGTCGTTCTCGCCGCCAGATGGGGCAGCGTTGGTTCTCTTCGTCCGGGCTCGGGCGCGGACCCACGATGCTCATGTCGCCGCGGATGACATTGATCAGTTGCGGCAGCTCGTCGAGGTGACACCGCCGCAGCAGCCGACCGACAGGGAATGTCCGCGGGTCGTTGGGGATGTGAAACTGTGGCCCGTCGCAGGTGTTCGCCTTCGCGTACGCCCGCTTGATCTGCTCCGCGTCGCGCCGCATCGTGCGGAACTTCAGGCACCGAAACCGACGGCCGCCGATCGTCTGCCGCTCATTGGCGAACAGGATCGGACGCCCCGCCTGAACGAGAATCGCCGCGGCGATCGCCAGGCTCACGGGCAACGTGAGGGTGAGCACGAGCATGCTTGCGGCGATATCAAAGGCTCGTTTCGAACGTGACCCCCACCGTCCGAACCTTGGAAGTTCAGGGAGCGAGTCTTCCGG
>JAUHXM010000149.1 GCA_030426605.1 Phycisphaerae bacterium
GCGGTGAAATACGCCGCGATGGTCTCGGGCGCGACCGAACTCTGCGTGACGCTCTTCGACGTGCTCGACGATCTCGATGAGCTCAAGGTTTGCACGCGGTACCGCCTCGCGGACGGGTCGGAATCGGACCGGTTCCTGCCCGACGGGTTCGATCTCGCGGCGGCGGAACCCGTCTTCGAGGCGCTCGAAGGTCTCGGCGGGGCGGTGGGCGAGATCCGAGACCCACGCGAACTGCCCGAGGGGGCGGTGGCGTACCTGGGGCTGATCGAGCGTGTGGTCGGGGTGCCCGTGCGGACTGTTTCGGTCGGGCCCGACCGGTCGCAGACGATCGTGATGCCGGGCGGCGTGGGGTCGCTCGCGCAGGGGGTGCGGGGTTGAGCGCGGGCGAGGCGGTACGGACGCACGACGACGCGGCGGCGGACGCCGCGATCGCGCGCATGCGCCGCGTCAACCCGGAGGCGGACCCGCGGACGCATCTGCCCGACGTGCACCCGGCGCGGATCCCACGGCACATCGCGATCATCATGGACGGCAACGGGCGCTGGGCCGAGGAGCGCGGGTTCCCGCGGTTGTTCGGGCACCGCAACGGCGCGGCGGCGGTCCGGTCCACGATCGAGGAGTGCGGCAGGCTCGGCGTCGAGTGTGTGACGCTGTACTCGTTCTCGAGCGAGAACTGGAAGCGCCCGTCCGAAGAGATCGACGCGCTGATGGACATGTGCGTCATGTACTGCGACGGCGAGACCGAGGCGCTCGTCCGGGAGAACATCCGCCTGCGGGTGATCGGGCGCCGCGAGGGGATGCCCGCGGACGTGGTCGCGGCGCTCGATCGCGTCGAGGCGGCGACGTCGGCCTGCACGGGGCCGACGCTGTGCCTGGCGCTGAACTACGGCTCGCGGGCGGAGATCACGGACGCGGTGCGTGCCATCGCGCGGGACGCCGCGACGGGCACGCTCAAGCCCGAGGACGTCGATGAGCGGGCGATCGAGGCACGCCTGGACACGGCGGGCCTGCCCGACCCCGAGCTGCTCATCCGCACGGCGGGCGAGCGGCGGGTGAGCAACTTCCTGCTCTGGCAGATCAGCTACGCCGAACTGCACGTGGCGGACGTCTGCTGGCCCGACTTCTCGCCGGACCACCTGAAGGACGCGATCCGGGATTTCGCGTCGCGTCGGCGGAAGTTCGGCGGGCTCGACGACGGGCTGGGTGAAGAGCCGGGCGGCGGGGCGTGAGCGGGCGGCCATAGCATCGCAACCTGTGCTGGCGTACCGACTGACCTTGGGCCCGATCCTGATTCTGGGCATCCTCGCCGCGTGTTGGGCGGACGGGTGGCTGGACCGGACGGCGATGCCGGCCGTGATCGGCGATTGGACGGCGGACGGGACGTTCCCGCCTTGCGTGCTGATCCTGCCCATCACGGCGCTGCTGAGCGTGATCGCGTCGCGTGAGCTGAGCGCATTCCTGAAATCGAAGGGCGTGCGGGCGGCGCGGCGGGTGAACGGCACCCTCGCGTTCGCGGGGCTGCTGTTGTCGGCGTTCATCCCCGCCGCGTGGACGGGCACGGGCGGCGCGGGGGTGATCAACGCGTCGATGGGGCTCGTGATCGTGGGGTCGATGGCGTTCTATGCGCGCGGGCAGCAGGTCGAGGGGATGCTCGCGGCGGTCGGGGGGGCGCTGTTCAGCTTCGCGTATCTCGGTCTGCTCATGGGGTTTGTGGTCCTGATTCGGCGCGAGCACGAGGTGTGGGTGCTGCTCTGGGTGATCGCGGTGACCAAGGCGTGCGACATCGGGGCGTTCTTCACGGGGACGGCGATCGGCAAGCGCAAGCTCATCCCCTGGCTGAGCCCGGGCAAGACCTGGGAGGGTTTGGTTGGGGGGCTGGTCACGTCCGCGGCGGTCGCGGTGCTCGGGGCGTGGATGCTGCGGGCGTGGGCTGGGATCGAGATGCCCGGCGTCGCGATGACGGCGGCGGCGGGGGCGGCGTTCGGGCTCGTCGGGCAGGCGGGGGATTTGGCGGCGAGCATGCTCAAGCGGGACGCGGGCGTGAAGGACTCGGGCCGGACGCTGCCGGGGTTCGGGGGCGTGCTGGATGTGATCGACTCCCCGCTGCTGGTGCTGCCCGTGGCGTTCTGGTGGCTCAGGGCGGAGGCGGGGGTCGGGTGAAATTCGTTCGCACACGGCGCGGGCGCGGGGATACACTGAAGTGATGGCAACGAAAGCGGAATCTGCGGAGGGCTCATGGGCGTAACCGACAAGCTCCACCGGGTGTTCATGGTGGATCGTCAGATCCGTGGGCTCAAGTCGCGGCTGCGTGCCGCCGAGCGTTTCCTTTCAGAGCAGGACAAGCAGATCGCGCAGCTTGAGGCGAACCTCGCGTCGCTCAAGTCGCAGCTTCGCCAGGTGTCCGCGTCGAGCGCGAACTCGGAGGGCGAGGTTCAGCAGTTCGAGGGGCACATCGAAGAGCTCCGCGAGCGGATGAACAACGCGACGAGCAACAAGGAATACAAAGCCTTGCTCGCCGAGGTGAACACGTTCAAGGACAAAAAGTCCGAGGCGGAATCGCAGGCGGTCGCGCAGCTCGAGACGGTGGACAAGCTCAAGGAGCAGATCGGGCAGATCGAGGCGGCGCTCGCCGAGCGCGGCAAGGTGCGGACCGTCGCGGTGACCGACCGCGACACGCGGTCCGACGAGATCAAGGACAAGCTCGCCGAGCTCGAGACCAAGCGGACCGAGCTGGTCGCGGACGTGCCCGGGCACGTGCTGGGCGTGTACGACGAGCTCGTCGAGGTGCGCGAGGAAGAGGCGATGGCGCCGATCGAGATCGCGGACCGCAAGCGGCACGAGTACCACTGCGGGTCGTGCATGATGAGCCTGCCCGTCGAGACGATGAGCGCGCTGCTCAGCCACGGCGAGCTGACGCGGTGCGTCTCGTGCGGGTGCATCCTGTACCTCGAGGAATCGACGCGCGAGACGATGACGTCGAAGCGCTGATCACGCTGCGCTGATGACCGACGACCAGGCCACCACCGGTGCGTGCCTTCGCGTGCCGGCGCGATCTGTTGGTTGGTGGGCTCGGCACGCGTGGTGGTTCGTGCCCGCCGCGGTGTTCCTGTGTTTGACGCTGCCCCACCTGGAGCAGGGCGCGTTCCGGACCGACACCGGGCGGTACGGGGCGGTCGGTTTGCAGATGTGGCGCACGGGCGAGTTCTGGACGCCTTACCTGCAGCCCGACACGCCGTATTTCAACAAGCCGCCGATGGGGTTCTGGATCCACGGGGCGTCGCTGCACGCGCTGGGGGTGGGCGTGTGGCAGGCGCGGCTGCCCACGGTGCTCGCGGGTCTGGGCGTGGTGCTGCTCACGGGGGCCACCGTGCGCCGGTTCGCGAACCGGACGCGGGCGCTCATGGCGGGTGTGATCCTCGCGACGACGCTCGAGTTCTTCCGGCGGACGAAAGAGATCTCGCTGGACATGTGGCAGGCGCTGTTCGTCTTCGCGGCGGTCTGGTGTGTGTGCGTCGCGGTGACGCGCACCGACCGCAAGACCGGTCGGTGGCGCGACGCCTGGTGGTTCTCGATGGCGGGCGTCGCGATCGGGCTTGCGCTCATGACCAAGCCCCTGACGGCGTTGGTCGCGATCCCGTTGCTGGCGGTTTGGATGCTCTCGTTCGGGAGCGCGACGCGCGTGGGGTGGCTGGCACTCTCGGCGTTCGTCGCGGTGCTCGTCGCGGCGCCGTGGCACCTGAGCATGGCGTCCGCCCACGGCGAGGCGTTCGCGGGCAACTACTTCGGGACCGAGGTCGCCAACCGGGCGGCGGGGCTCAAGGAGACCAAGCCCTGGTACTTCTACTTCAAGGAGATGCCCGCGGACTTCTACGGCGAGCCGGTGCGCTGCCGCAACGGCATGACCCCGGTGCCCGACGGGCCGGGCCTGGGGCTCGAGCCCGACATGGACGTGATCCGGGAGTACCAGGCCAGGGCCTGAACCTTGCCCTGGCGCGCACCAGCG
>JAUHXM010000054.1 GCA_030426605.1 Phycisphaerae bacterium
ACGCTGGACGAGGGCGACACGGTGATCTTCTCGTCCCGCATCATCCCGGGCAACGAAGTCGGCATCGGCCACCTGCAGAACCAGCTCGCCCTGATGGGGCTGAACATCATAACCGAGCGCGACCGTTTCGTGCATGTCTCCGGTCATCCGGCGCGCGACGAACTGCGCCAGATGTATCGCTGGATCCGGCCTCATATCGCAGTGCCGGTGCATGGCGAGACGCGTCACCTGATCGCCCATGCCGAACTGGCGCGCGCCACCGGCGTACCGGAAACGCACCGGAAACCGACCCCCCCCAGGAGCTCAGAAATGCCGACCGACCCCAGCCCCGAAGCCGCCCTCCGACGCGCCGCCGACGACCTCGCCCGCGCGTTCCACGCCTACCGGCACGCCCTCGCCCGCGTCGCCGCCGAGAAAAACCTCGACCTCGGCGACCCCACCCTGAACGAGCTCGCCCGCGACCCCGGCCGCATCCTCGAGGCCGCCGACGCGTTCCAGAACCTCGCCGACGCCGCCGACGCCGCCGACGCCAGCGCCCACCGGACGCAGCCGGCGTTCTACGCCAAGGCCCACGCCGCCGGCCGCCGGGTCGCGATCGACTTCTCGGACATCGAGAACACCGAACCCGGCGAGGCCCGCCGATGATCCTCGGGATTGCCGTCGCCGCCGCCCTGCTCGTGATCGTGCTGGCGGCGGTCTCCATCCCCCGAGGCGGATCGTCCATCAACCCCCACAAGCCGCCGCCCGGCCCCCCACCGACGATGCGCCAGTAGACCGTGCCACGCCCCCGAGCCAAAATCCCGGAGCTCAAACGCGGGCCCCGCGACTCCGCCCGCGTCTGGATCGTCGACCGCTACGTCTACCTCGGCACCTACGGCACGCCCGAGGCGGAAGAGCGCTACCGCGCCGTCCTGGCCGACTACCTCGCCACCGGCGCCGCCGGCTCGAAAATCGCCCGACGGACCCACACCCTCGACGTCGCCGACCTCGCCGACCGCTACATCGCGCACGTCGAGGCGACGTACACCAAACGCGGCGCCCCCACGAGCCACGCCGCGCGCGAACGCCGCGCCCTCGAGCTCCTCTACCGGTCGGGCAACGCCCGCGGCGTCGCCCCCGCCGACTTCGGGCCCCGACGCCTCCGCGCCTTCCGAGATTGGCTCGCCGCCGACCCCGCCGGCCGTTGGAGCCGCACGACGATCAACGCCTACGCCGCGACCGTCGTCCGCCTCTTCTCCTGGGCGGTCTCCGAGGAACTCACGCCCGAGCCCGTCGCCGCCGCCCTCGAGCGCGTCGAACCGATCAAGCGCGGGCGATCGGCCGCCGAGCTCCGCGAGCCCCGCGACGTCGCCGGCGTCCCCGACGACACGTTCGACGCGACGATCGCCGTCCTGGAACGCACCGCCCCCGCCGTCGCCGCGATGGCCCGCGTCCAACGCCTCGCCGGGATGCGCCCCGGCGAGGTCGCCGCCATGCGCCCGGCCGACCTCGACGACGCCGGCGCGGACGTCCGCGCCTACCGCGTCCCCGACGACGTCAACAAAGCCGCCCACGCCGGCCGACGCCGCGTCGTGTTCCTCGGCCCCCGCGCCCTCGAGATCCTCCGCCCCTACCTCGACGCGTGCCCCCACCCCGACGCCTTCGTGTTCTCGCCGGCGCGCGCCCTGGCCGACGCCAAACGCGCCGCCCGGTCCACCCCGGCGAAATCCCACCGCGACCGCGCGAAACGACCCAAGCCGCCCCGCGGCGCCGGCGACCGCTACACCGTCAACAGCTACCGGCAGGCCGTCCGACGCGCGTGCGCCCGGGCCTTCCCGCACCCGACGCTCGACGCCAAGCCCGAGACCGCCCTCACCCCCGCCGAGCGCGACGAGCTCGACCGATGGCGACGCGACCACCGCTGGAGCCCGAACCAACTCCGCCACGCCGCCGCGTCCGCGCTCTACAACGCCGAGGGCCTCACCCTCGAGCAAGCCGCCGCGCTCCTCGGGCACGCCGACGCGCGCACGAGCCGGACCTACGCGAAATCCGACCACTCCGTCGAGCTCGAGCTCGCCCGCCGCTACGGATAACCCACGGCCCGATCACCCGACCGGCGGGGGCAGGAGCGCCGCCGTCGCCGGGATCGCCGGCGGGCCCGTGGAACGGCCGGGAGCCCGCGGAGGCCCGGCCTCTCGGCCCGCGGGACGCTCGGGCGGCTCCGGCGTCACCGGTTCCCGAGATCCCCGCTCCGGCCCCCCAGACGCCGCGGGCGGCGACCGGTCCCCCTTCCACGCCCACCGCGTCAGCCGAACCCCCCCGAACGCCTCGGCGACGTCGTCGATCAACGCCCGCCCCCCGGCCGACAGCGACGACCAATCCCCCCCCGCGTCGGCCGCCTCGCCCTCGCGCACCGCGACCGCCATCGCCTCGGCCGCCGGCGTGCCGAGCCCGTCGGCGATCCCCAGACGCTCGAGCGCGACCTCGAGGCCGTCGGCGCCCAGGTGCGCAAGCTCGGCCGGGACCCCGCTCACGCCCGGACCCGCGACCCCATCCGCGCCCGCAACGGCCCGCGCGTCCGACCGCGCACCGGGCGGACCTTCACCGGCCCGCCCCCGCCGCGCAGCGCCCGACCGTCGTCGGCGGCGACCGCCGACTCGGCGTACCGCTGCGCCGGGACGTTGCCGTGCTCGGCGCCCGCGTACGCCGCCGCCGGCACCGCCACGAGCACGCCCTTCGGATCGGTCGGCACCAGGTCGAGCGTGAACGTCTGCACGAGCATCCCGTCGGGCCGAACGTGCCACGCGCCCGGCGTCACAACCGCCGGCTCCCCGTCGACCTCGACCGTCACCCCCGACGCGTCGACCGTCGGCGTCCCGAACCCCTCGGCCGGCGGGTAGACCTGGACCTCGACGAGCGGCACGCCCGGGCGCACGCGCACGCGCTCGACCCAGGCCGACTGCCAGTAGCTCCGGCACAGCGCTTGCATCAGGGGCCCGTCGCCGTTCTCGCTCAGGAGCAGCTGGAAATGGTACCCGTACTCGGCGAACTCGATCGCGAGCGGGCCGTGCGTCTCCCAGACCGTCGTCGATTGTTCCCACTGAATCCCCATCCGCTCGCCCGAGCGGAGCGGCGCGCGGAACTCGGCACGCCCCGGGTCGAACGCGTACTCGTCGGGCGCCGTCTGCGCGAGCCCGCGGTACGCCTCGGCGAACCCGACGCCGACCTCACGCGCGTACGCCTCGATCCCCCAGAGACGCGACTCGCCCCAGACCTCGTTCCACCGCAGCGCGACCTCGCGCGTGTTGACGCCGCGCGCGTCCGTGACATTGTCCCCGCCCCCGTCGGCCCAATACCCGTCGAACCCCATCGACCACCACGGCCCGAGCCCCGCCTCGAGCAGCGACGCGTCCAGGTCGGGCGAGAACACCCCCTCGGTGTCCTCGCCGAGATACTCGAGGCGATCCAGGTCGAACGGGAACTCCTGCCCGAAGCGGCCGTAGACGTAGCACCGGCCGCCGCGCGACTTGATCCCCGCCACGATCGCCGCCAGCCCCTCGAGCCGGAACGGCTCGTCGATCAGCGTGTGGAACGACGGGGGCATCGGGCCCGGGTCGCCGACCGCGTTGCCCGCCGGCAGGTGCGCGAGCCAATCGATCCCGCCCGTCGTGCGCCCGCAGCTATCGATGAACGCGAGCAACGTATCCCGGTGATCGAGGTAGCCCTGCAACGTCGAGAACCCCGAGTTGTACCGCGACGCGCCCGAACCCGAGAACGACGTCCAGAGACACGGCGCCGCGCCCAGGCGGCGATAGGGAACCGTCATGCTACACCTCCTCCCCGTCCATCGACGGACCTAGCAATATCACAACCAAATACAACAACGCGGCGGCGAACCCGATCGCCTTGCACACGCTCGAACCCAACGACGATGGCACGCTCGACGACACCACCGTGTCCAGAATCGACGCGGACACGACCACAGCGACGATCACGTCGAGCACGACACCGCGGTTCGAACGGGCCCACCGGCACAGCGCCCGCATCACAGCAACCCCGAATCAAGCGGGCTCGTCCCGCCCTCGAGGAACACCGGCGACGACCGCGACGCGGGCGCGCCGCCCTGCCAGAACTCGAGCCACACGAGCCACCCCCGCTCGCCGAGCCCGCACCCGCACAGGAACACGCCCGGGACGCCCGTCACCCGGTAGCGCACGCCCGGCGTCGTGTCCGTCACGACCGCGCGGTCGCCCGTCGCGCGCTCCACCAGGCCGTACCCCGCCCCGTCGATCATCGACAGGAACGGGTCGATCAGCGACGTCGGGATCGCGCTGCCCGGCGCCGCCGTCTCAAGATCCGATTTCACCGTGCTGCGCGCAACCTCCGGCACCGCCGGCCCCCTTTCAATCGTGGAACTCGACCCGCGCCGCGTCGATGCCCAGCGCGTACGGCGCCGCCCCGCGCGACACGCGCACCCGGACCCTCGCGTACCGGAACGACGCCTGGAAATGCCCGCCGCGCGGGACCTCCGACCAATCCGAATAGACGCCCCCGCCCTCGTCGTACGAAATCTCCCACACCGCCTCGACCCGGTCGTCGGGCGCCGGCGGGAAGAGCATCCCCACCGCCCGCGATCCGTCGACGATCCCCCACTGGTCCGCCTCGACCGACGGGACCACGAACGCGACCCCGTCGATCGCCGGGTCCCCGGCCTGGTTCGCCGCGTGCATCGCGACCAGGACCGTCGTCAGCGAGTCCGACCCCGTGTCGATCGTCCCCGATTCCCACGACGCCTCGGCCGACGGGTCCGTCGGCGTGAACACGCCCGACGGCGCCGTCGCGTTCGTGAGCGTCCCCGTCCCCGCGAAGTCCACCGACACCGCGAGCTTCTCGGCCAGCCCCGGCGGGTCGTCGACGTTGGCGACGTCGAGCACGAGCGCCGACGCGCTCATCCGGCCGTTCGCGCCCACCGCCCGGACGTAGAACCGCTCGGCCAGTTGGGTCATCTCGAGATCGAGCTCCGACGCGATCGGACGCCCCACCGTCAGCGCGTGCGCGGCGCCGCGGTTCACCTCGCCGTCGTTCCCGCTCGAGCCCGACCCGTGCACGACGTACGCCGCCGCCCCCTCGACGTCGGCCCAATCGAGCCGCCACCGGTTGCCCGAGACCTGACTCGCCGAGCCCGACGCCGGCGCCGGCGGCGCGTCGGCGGCGAGCCCGCGCACGATCGACGCGATCGGGTGCCGCGAGTCGTACGGCGACAGGAACGAACCGCCCACGCTCACCGGCACCACGACGAACTGATACCCGCGGTCGGGCTGATAGACGTCGACCTCGGCCGAACGCCGCGCCACGACCGCCGAGGGTTGGAGGACCCAGGTCGCCGTGCCCACCGTCCGCCGGTAGACGCGGAACGTCGAGGTAATGGACGCGTCGGACGCGCCCTGCTCCCACGCCAGCGCGATCCGCGGGTCGCCCGTCGCCGGGTCGGCCCGCTCGAGCGCCGTCAGCCCGACCACCGGCCCCGGCGGCGAGAGCGGGTCGTCCAGCGTCGTGTACCCGGGCAGGTCCACCGCGCCCGCCTCGTCGCCGAACACCGCCGCGACGTACTCGACGCCCTCGATCTGCCAGAGCAGCCGCTCGGCGTCGACCGGGCTCACGCCCGTGCACACGAACGGCCGCACCGTCGCGCCCGCCGACGCGACCTCGAGCGCCCACTCCGCGCCCGCCTCGGGCTTCTGCGCGAGCTGCCCGGCGAGCGACACCGCCGCCCCCCGCGCGTACGCGCCCGCCGGCGCGTCGATCTCCATCACCTCGATCGAGTTGTCCAGGTGCACCACGCGCAGCCGGTACACCGTCGCCGCCTCGAGCTCGACGGCGCGGTCGAGCACCGCGGCGCCCTTGGTCGTCCCCGTGAGCAGCCGGCCCGACGCGACGGCGTACCCGGGCAGGCTCATCGCCAGATCGAACCGCTCGCCCGGCTGCACGACCACGACGGGCTTGGTCGTCACGAACGAGACCGAACGCGTCACGAGCCGCTGCCGGCTCATGCGGTAGACGAGCTCGGCGGCGACCTGGTCCGGGTCCGTCACCCCGTCGAGGCGGAGGTCCTGACGGCGCGGCGACTCGTCGGCGAGCCACAACTCGCCGGCGCGCGGGTACTCGAGCGTGTCCGGCTTGCCCCGCTCGCGCTCGTTCGCGAACTGCGCGACGAGTTGGTTCGGGCGACGGAGCCCGCCCGTCGCGAGCTCACGCCGGTAGGTGAACCGCGCGACGCCCTGGTCGTCGACCGCGATGGAGCCGTCCGTGAAGACCTCCGCGGGCGACTCGGCGGGCCGGTCGACGATGAACCGCCACACCCCGCCGGCCGTCACCGGGACACACCGGCCCGCCGCGCAGATCGCGCGGAGCCACTCGACGCCGTCGCGCTGCGCGTCGAGCGCCATCCCGAACCGGAACCGAGGCCGCGACCCGCCGTCGGGCCGCTCGACGGGCTCGGCGCAGTAACTCCGCCACTCGAGCAGCGACTCGAAATCGATCGCGTCGTCGCCGTACACCGCGCCCATGCCCCAGGTCGTGTTCGTGAGGAGCTCGAGCGCGAGGTCGGCCGGGTTGTCCGAGAATCCCGCGACGAACTCGGGCTCGGACGGGTCCGACACGCCGTCCCAGATCCGGAGGCTCGCGACCCCGTCGACATCGACCGAGACACGCGGGACGCTCTGCAACTGCTCGCCCGCCGTGATCTCGAGCGCGAGCAACGCGTACCCCGCGTACGTGCTCTCGGCGTCGGTGATCTCGACGACGCTATCCCACCGGAGCTCGTCGACGACCGTCGTCGACTCGTTGTCCGGCGTGACGCGCTCGGCCTCGATCTCGACCGTTTCGGCCGTCGGCCCGACCTCGAAAAGCGGCGACGACCACAGCGCCGACTGGTCCGATCGCGTGAGCGTGATCACCGACCAGTCGCCCCACGACCCGCCGTCCGGGCGCCAGCGCACGCGGTACGCGACCGTTTGCTCCTCGACCTGGGCGTCGTTGTCGATCGCGTAGAGCCCGCGCGGGAGCCGCACGCGCACCCGGAACGCGTTGACCTCCGAGATCGTCGTGAACGAGAACGCCTCGCCCGACGGGCTCGGGTCCGTCCGCGGCGAGCCGGACGTGTTCACCAGGTCGACGCCGCCCGACCCGACCTCGCGCAGCGACTCGACGTCCTCGAAGCCGCGGATCGGCGCCTGCGGGTCGCTCCCCATCCGCCCGGACACCTTGACGCCGTCGAACTGCGAGACCGCCTGGTCGTTGAGCTCGAGCCCGCCCATCGACGACCCGTCGACGTCGTCGAAGTCCGCCGTCTGGTTGCCGATCTTGCCCACCGGCCCGTGCCCGAGACAGACCAGCACCTTCACCCGCTCGTCGCCCGAGCCGTCCGGGCTCTCGATCGGCACCGTCGCGATCCGCTTCCCGCCGTATCGCGGCGCACGCCCGAGCACCGCGGGCACGACGTCGCCGGCGAACGCGTCCGAGGAGAACCGGTTGAACCCGTACCGCCGCTCCTCGGGCTCGTCGCTCTTCACCGCGTCGGGGACCGACACGCTCATCGCCAACGCCGCCGACGCGACCGCCGAGATAATCGAGACCGCGAGCAGGATCGCCGTCCCCGGGTCGCCCACGCTCGGCGCGAAGTGCACCTCGTCGCCGGCGAGAACCGGCTCGAGATCCGCGTCGGCGACCGGCACGCCGTTGCGCACCGCCGCCACCGCCGACGGGTCGGCGCCCCACGCGGCGCGCACCGCCTCGGCGACCGTCGAGACACGCGACGCCTCGACGTCGCGGCGACGCCCGTCGGCGAGCGTGAGCGGGTCGGCGAACTTGTGCACCGCGACCGTCGTCATCGCGTGCGCCCCCCTTCGATCAGGAACGCGACCGAGGCCACCATCCACCACGCCGCGATCGTGTCGAGCACCGCCTCGAGCTCCGTCTTTGGCCGGAGATTCCACCCCATCGCCGCCGTGTACCCGAGCCAGAACCCGATCGCGCACCCGAGCGACACCCAACCCCACCGCATCAACCGACGCCGGAGCTCACCCATCGCCGCGCCCCCCCTCTTCGAGCTCGCGCACCCGCACCCGCCGGCGGAGCTTGCCCGCCCGCGCCCACACCGCGACCCGGTCAACGACGACGCCCGACGTCCGCGTCGCGTGCACGAACCGGAACGGCGAGATCGCCAGCCCGACGTGCGGGCCCGCCTCGGCCTCGAGCACCAAGACGTCGCCGACGCGCGTCGGCTCCCACGCCGCGAGCACACGGCCGAGCGCGAACTCCCGCGCCACCGCGTCCGCCTGGTCGCGCGGGATCTCGACGCCCAGGTCCGACAGCCCGACGCGGACGACGCCGTAGCAATCGAGGCCCAGCGACCCCGCGTCGCGGCCGCCCTCGAGGTACGGCCGCCCGACGATCTCCTCGGCCCGCACGCGCATCAGCCCGCCCCCCCGAACAGGACCGGCGACGCGTACGCGTGCTCGGCCCGCGCCCGCGCGACCGCGGCGAAGTCCGCGTCGCGCTCGATCAGCACACACCCGACGCCCTCCTCGGCGCACGCGACGCCCGTCGTCCCCGAGCCCGCGAACGGGTCGAGCACCACGCCGCCCGGCGGGCACACCAGCCGCACCAGGTAGCGCATCAGGTCGACCGGCTTTACCGTCGGGTGCGGGTTGCTCGAGCCGCCGAGCCCGAGATCCCGCTCCGCCGCCGACGCCTTGGGGACGTAGAAAAACCGCGACGACCCGGACGTCTGGTCGTCGATCGCCAGCGCCGCGACGTCGTCCGGGATCACGTTGCACGGGTAGCGCCCGCCGTCGTCGGGCGTGCACCGGACGCCGCCAGCGTCCCGCCCCGCCGTCGGCGTCCCGTTGGCGACGCCCGGCCGCCGCGGGTTGTGATCCGCGCCCGGCGCCGGGACGTCCCACCCGTCGCCGTCGGCGATCGGCACCCGGCACCCGTCGACGTTGATCGCGCCGACGCCGTGCTCGAGGACGTTCCGGGCGACCGTCCCCGCGAGCGGCTTCCGCGCCAGCGTGATCGGCTCGAGCGCCGGCTTCAGGACCGTGTTCCACCCCTGCCACCGCCGCGCCGCGTCGCTCGCCGGCGCCGTGACCTCGTATTCGTGCATCGCCCCGGCCCCATCGCCGGAGTGCCGAACGCCCATGAATCCAGGGCGGGCCTTTGAAGTGTCCGGTCCGGTGCGCGTGCCGACGACCTCGCGCCGGAACCACGCCTCGCCCGGCTGCCCCTTGGCGCCGTTGAGCTCGACGAGCAGCGTCGCGATCGGCCCGGGGACCTCCGGGCCGCCGAGGGCCTCGAGCAGCCGCGGCACCTGGTCGAGCGTCGGGACGTACGCCTGCACGCCCGCCGTCGTCCAGTGCCCCGCCATCCCGTTGAACCCGAACGCCTGGTCGATCTGCGCGTTCGTGACGCCCGCCGCGTCCCGCGCCGCCCGAATCCACGCCGTTACCTCGAGCACCCGGTCGCGGTCGTCCCGCATCCGGTCGATCGCCTTCGCGACGTCGAGCCCCTTCGGGAACCCCTGCCCGTACATCCACGCGATCAGGTCGCGGACCTCGAAGCCCGCGTCCTCGATCGCGACCGCCATCCGGTGCTGCGTCCGCGTGCCCGCGAACGCGAGCAGGTGCGCGCCCGGCTTGGCGACGCGGAGGACCTCGCGCCAGTATTCGACGCCCGGGACGCCGCGATCCCAATGCGCGCCCATGAACTCGAGCCCGTACGGAGGATCGGTCACGACCGCGTCGACGCTCGCGTCGGCGAGCTCGCGCATCGCCTCGAGACAGTCGCCCTCGATCACGCGCCACGAGCTCACAGCCGCACCCCCGCCGTCGGGAGGAGTTGCGGGAAGTCGACGCGCGTGAAGAGCGGGCCCGGCACGCGGACCTGCTCGGCCGAGTGCCCCGCCTCGAACGTCGCGACGAGCTCGGTCGCGCGGAAGTCCACGATCGTGTGCCGCCACGAGAGCGCCGGCTCGAACGTGTCGAGCGCCGACTCGTGCTGCAGGTACACCGTCACCGGCCGGCCGAGGATCTCGTCGCTCGCCTCGACGTACGCGAGCGGCACGCGCGAGACGTTGGGGATCGAGAACGTCAGCGTGCCGAGCGACCCGTCGGCGTCCTCGGGCGGGAGGTCGATCTCGATGGCCGCGCGTTGCCACACCTTGCCGTCGCCCTCGCGGTGCTGCGTGTCCCGCACCAGGCGGAACGAGCCCGTCCCGAGCTCGACCTCGACGAACAGCAGCCACCCCTCGAGCCCCTCGAGGACGTGCCGGGCGACGTGCAATGGTGAAGAGATCGCGCGCACCGGTGCCCCTTAGCTCGTCGTCGGGTACACGACGATCAGGAGGTCGACCTCGGTCACGGCGCCGCTGAACCCGACGAAATCCGGGAGCGTCAGCAGAAGATCCGACCCGTCGATCTCCATCGTGAGCGTGTACGTCGTGCCGGGCGACGTCTGACTATCGGTCCGGTTGAGGATCACGAGCTGCGCCGGGTTCGCCGTGCCCTTGTGCACCGTCCGCGGGTTGATCGATCGCCAGAGCGTGCCGCTGCCCAGCCGGATATTGAGCACATCGAGCGACACCGCGTCGGCCGCGACGCCGAGGCCGATCGTGTTCGTCGTGTTCTCCGCGAGGTTCGCGGTATGGCGGATCACGACCGGCGCGCCCGCCGCGTCGACCGCCCCGTCGACGTACCCCTTCGTCGCGAGGTCGCCCGTCGCCGTCGGCGTCGCGCCGTTGGTCGCCTTGAACCCGCCGAGGTTGAGCGCCCCCGTCATCGGCCGCGTGCCGTCGCGCGTGAGCGTCTGCCCGAGGTTCGCGGCGTGCCCGTCGGCCGTCCCGGCGGCGAGCCCCACGATCCTGTGAGACCCGAGCGCGAGGTCGGCCTGCATCTGCGCCGAGCCTTCGACGTCGACCAGCTGCGCGCCGCCGTTCGCCCACGGGTACCACGCCGTCCCGTTCCACCGATAGAGGACGTTGGACGGGAGACCGCCGCCGGGATCGATCAGCGAATCGCCGAGATTTGACGCGATGAACGACGGGTCGGCGCACGACCAGATCAGCCCCACCGGCTTCACGCCCGGGACCGACGTCCCGTGCTCGAGCGAGCGGATCGCCTCGTCTTGCGTATCGTCCGTCTGGACCAACGTCGACAGGTTCGCGCCCGTTGCCTGCGGTGCGTACGTCGTCACAGCCCGACCTCCTCGACCAATAGCTCCGGCACCCGGAGCACACCCACCGCCACCCGCTCGAACACGAGCGGGCCCAGCGCCCGCACCGTCACCGTCGCGCCCGACCCGACGCCGTCGATCTCGAGGTCGAACGCGAACCGGACGCCCTCGGCGTCGTCGACCATGAACGCGCGGAGCTCGGCCGCCTCGGATTCCGTCAGACGCGACCAGGAGAGCCGGTACGCCGGACGCGGGACCGACGCGAGCGGCGACGTCACGAGCGCGCCCGAACGCGAACGCACCGACCGGACCGCGTACGCGAGGTCGACGCTCCGCACCAGGTCGGGCGCCACCGGGAGCGGACCGACCGACAGGGGCTCGTCGGCGGGCAACGCGAGCACGAGACCGCCGACGCCGCCCGTCGGCGTCACCGACCCGGCGCCGGGCGAGACCCCCGCGAACTCGACGCCCGGCGTCGTCATCGGATGCCCCTCCGGAACCGGTCGCGGTACGCCGGCGACCGCTCGATCGCCTCGAGCACGCCCTCGCGGGCCGCTTGCTTGACCCGCTGCGCGTCGGCCGCGCCGGCGCCCGAGCCGCCGAACGTGTTTGTTTGCTCGACGACGACCGTCACCCCGCCGCCCGCCTGGCCCGTCGCGTTGAGCTCGGCGATCCGGCCGCGCCCCATCGCGCGGACCGCGCGGCGGTTCAGGACCGCCTCGCCCGGCGTCAGCAACGCCGGCACGACGTCCGCGTTCACGTTCGGGCCGGGCACGAACCCGCCGGTCGCGTACCGCTTGACGCCGCCGCGCGCGATGAACCCGCCCCGGTTCGCCCCCGGCGCCGGCGGGCCGACGAACGACGATCCCGCGCCGCCGCCAAGGAACCCCGAGATCGCCCGGAGGATCAGGAATTGCAGGATCAGTTGGGCGACCATGCGGAGCGTCGAGGACAGGAACGACCGGAACGCCTCCTCGGCGCTCTTCGCGCCCGAGGCGACGTCCACGATCGCCGACGCGAGCCCCGTCGAAATCTGCCCCGCGACCTGCGCGAACGTGTCCTGCGCGAACCCCGCGACGTCCTGCGCCTTGGCCTTCAGGTCCTCGATCGCCAGATCGAGCCCCGCCGTCAGCGTGTTCTCCGACGGGAGCGGGATCGACCCCATGCGCTGCAGCGCCTGATTCACGAGCTCGACGTACGCCCCGACGTCGGCGGCGAACGCCGGGTACCGCGACCGCCACGCCTCGGCCTGGTCGATCAGCGTCCCCGCGAGCGCGCGGAACTCGTCGCGCGATTCACGCGCGAGCACGCGGGCGCGTTCCTGCGAGAGCGTCCCCTGCTCGACCGCGTCGGCCCGACGCTGCGCCGCGGCGCCGTACGTCGCCTCCGCCTGCGCGAGCCGACGCTTCGCGTCCTCGAGCGATTGGTCGAACGCGAGCCGGTCCGACTCGACCGCCTGGACGCGGAGCAACGTCGGGAGCAATTGGCCGGCGAGCGCGTCGCCGTATTCTTTGACGAGCTCGGTCCGCTCTTTGTGATGCTGCAACTCGAGGCGCAGCCGCGCCGCGGCGTCCTCGTCGCCGGCGGCCGACAACCGACGCGCCTCGAGCGTGTCGAACGCAACGCGGGCCTCGGCGACGAGCCCAGGGATCGCGCGGAAAAACTCGACGATCCGGTCGGCGTCGACCGCGGGCACCATGCCGCGGGCCGCCGCGGCGCCCGCCTCGGCGAGATCGAAGAGCGACCGCGTCGCCCCGTCCGTCTCGGCCGCGACCTCCTCGCTCGCGACCCCGACGTCGCCCAGAAGCTCGACAAGCCGGCGCGTGCTCTCGCTCAGGTCGTCGCCCGCGGCGTTGATCCGCGTCGCGGCCCGCTCGGCCGCCTCGCTCGTCGCGCCGAAGGACGACTCGAAAGCCGCCGCGAGCTCGCGCGCCCGTTCGCGTTGCTGCCGAGCGACGATCTCCGCCTGCGCGGCCTCGGCCCCGGGATTCGACGCCGTCAGGATCTGCTCGTTAATCCTTGCCATCCGAGCCGACAACGCCCCGAGCTCGACCTCGAACTTGTCGGTCAAGCGCGACGATCCGCGAACCGCCGGCGAGCGGAGCACCGCCTCGAGGCGGAGCCGCTCGGCGCGCAGCTCGACGTGTTTCTTCGTGAGCTCCTCGACGTCGCGCGTCATCTCGCGCAGTTTGCCGCGCTCCGAGAGCTCGATCTCGACGCCCGGGATCTCCGACAGGATCGGCCCGAGCGTGTCGCGGAACACGTCCTCGAGTTGGGGCGCGATCGCCGTGATCCCCGTCGATACCGCCTCGACGAACGTCGTCCCGATCACGCGACCGACCTCGACGCCGATCGTCAGCATCAAGCGGGCGACGTTCGCGACCAGGTCCTGCACGAGCCCGTCGCGGATCGCCGCGAGCTCGGGGTCGGCGAACGCGTCCTTCGCGGCCTTCACCGCGTCGCGGAGGTTGTCGAGTTGCTCGAGCGCGACGTCGACCGAGGACCGGATCGACGGCGCGAGGACGTCGACGCCCTCGACGATCAGGTCCGCGATCCCCACGCGGAGCCGGTCGAGCCGGAACCCGATCGTGTCGGACATCGTCTCGAACGCCGCCTCGGTCGCGCCGGCACGCGACGCCATCAAGTCGAGCGAATCCGAGAACCGCTCGAGGCCCGTCGTCGCGAGCACCTGGATCGGTTGCCCCGCCTCGACGGACGCGAAGAGGTCCTGCACCGCGACGCCGCTCACGCGGGCACGCTCGGCCAGAATCTCGAGCACGCCGAGAAGCGTCCCGCCCTCGGCCAAGAATTGACGGAACCCCACGCCCGCCGCGTCTCGGAACGCGTCGCCCGCCTTGGTCCCCTCGCGGCCGAGCTCGACGATCGCCGCGCGGAGTCCCGTCGCCGCGACCTTGGTCGGCGTCCCCGCCGCCGTCACCGTCGCCAGCGCCGCGGCGACCTGGTCGAGCGCGACGCCGCTCGCGTTCGCCGCGGGCGCGACCTGGAAGAGCGATTGGGCGAGCTCCTCGACCGTCGTCTTGCCGACCTTCACGGCCGTGAAGAAAATGTCCGAGACGTCGCCCGCTTGCGCCGCGTCGAGGTTGTACGCGTTGAGCGAACTCGTCAGCAGATCGACCGCCGTCCCGACGTCCGTCACACCGCCGACGGCGAGCCTGTTCGCCGTGCGGAGGAACTCGGTCAGATCCCGCGCCTCGACGCCCGACGACACCGCGTCGTACGCCGCCCGGAACTCGTCGCGGAACGCCTGCCCGCCGTCGACGGCCGCGTCGCGGATCGACTCGGACAGCGCGTCAATCTCGGCGCGGCCCATCCCCCCGACGAGCGTCGCGACCTCCGCGGCGCGCCGCTCGACGTCGATAAACAGACGCGCCGAGTTGACCACCGCGAGCACGCCCACGAGCGCCACGAGCGCACCCTGCAAACTCGTGACCGCCGTCAGCGTCGCCTTGGCGGTCCTGGCGACAACGCGGTTCACGCTCACGAGCTTGGTCCCCACCGTCCCGAGCGAGCGCACGACGGCGCGGATCGGCCGGGTCGCCCGGTCGACCGCCTCGATCGTCACACGTAGGGCCTTGCTCGTCTGCGCCACCGCCTACCGCCTCCCGGCCTTGGCCTTATCCCTCGCCGCATCCCGGCGAGATCGCTCGGCACGCCGCGTCCGCTCCTCGTGCTCGAGCCGCTCGAGCTCGCCCTCGAATACGTCCAGCGCCTCGAGGAACCGCGGGTCGAACGTCGCGAGCTCGCCCGGCTCGACCGCCATCATCCGGAGCGCCCCATCGACGCCGTACCGCTCGATCCGCCCGCGCCACTCGAGGAAGGCCGCCGTCGCCACGAACCACGCGGGCGGGTCCTCCGGGTCGACCTCGTCGATCGCCGACACGGGCGGGACATGCCCAACGCCGTTGCACCGCCCGCACGGCCGACCCCGCTCGCCTTGACAGAACTCGCACGCCCGCCATCGGTCGCCCTTCAATCCCGCGGGAGGAGCGGACGGGTCCTCAGACTCCGCCCGCTCCTCCCGCACCCGCGCCAGCCACGCGGCGGCCTCGATCAGTTTCCCCGCTGACCCTCGCTCAGCGACGCGCCGTCGCCGATCGCGATCTGCACGATCCGCTCCGCCGCGTCGTCGAACCCCTCGACCTGGTCGAGCGCGTCATAGACCGCCTCGGTCGCGACGCGTCCGATCCCCGCCATCGGCGACCGCTTGAACTCGACGGCCGACCCGGTTTCCGGGCTCGTGAGCTCGACGCCCTCGACGCCCACGATCGCCCACCGGATCGCGTACTGCGTCAGCACCGCGCCCGACGCCGTGATCTCCGCCGAGTAGCCGGCGGCCGCCATGATCTTGTCGCGCATCGAACGCGTCGCCCGGCGCACCAGCAGCACGCCGTCGCCGAGCTTGACGCGCTCGGGGTTCGACTCGGTCGGGATCGTTCCGTTGTTGCTCATACCCTGCCCTTTCGTAAGGCTCTGTTTCAACCCCCCGGCCTCGGCCGGGCCCGCCGGTTACGCCGACGGCTCGAACACATTCCAGAGGACGAACTCGTCGTCGACGTCGCCAAAGAAGCCGAGGTCGAGCGGGCTCGTCACGATGCCGTCGCGGTCGCCCGGCTCGAAATCGCCGAGCAGCTGCGCCGTCGGGCAATACGCGCCGATCGCGCCGGCCGCGTCGTCGGGTGCGCCGAAACTCATCGCGAAGTGCAGCTCGCCGCCCGTGTTGACCAGGTGGATCAGGTCGACCACGCTCGCGCCCGGGAGCGCGAACTCGGGGTCGATCCGGGCCTGGAAACTCCGGCCCGTGATCCGGGTCGGCATATACCCCGTCCCGCCGATCGCCGCGTCGGTGAACGTCTCGCGCGGCGCGAGTGTGTTATTGAACTGAAGCGCGAGCTCGGTCAGAATCGGCGACCACGCCGTCGCGCCGCTCTCGAGGCGGAGGTCGACGCCTTGCACGACACGGGGCTGCGCGCCCACGATCGGGACGCCGCTCACGAACGAGCCCGTCCGGGCGGCGCCGAACTTGGACCCGTCGAACACGGGCGGGCCCTCGAACTGCGCGTCGAGGAGGACCGGCTCGCCCTGGCGGAACGTGATCCCGCCCGTCCCGCGGGCGCCCACGATCGTGTGCCGCTGCCCGCCGAGGCGGCGCTCGACCGTGCACGACGCGGGCCCGCCGCCGGACGTCTCCGAGACCGGGCGGTAGAAAAACCCCGCCGGGTCCGACGCGCCCGAGAGGTCGCCCGACCCGGTCCGGTTGTAGTTGGTCAGCGAGTCCGCGTCGGCGAGCGTGCCGGTCAGCGCCGCGAGGTACAGGAACCCGCCCGACGAGTCGTGATAGCACACGACCGCGAGCTTCGTCGCCGACGCCTGGTCAGCGTTGTTGCCCACGAGGTCGCCGGGCTTGAACGCGCCCGAGACGCTCGCGACCGCGAACCGCTCGGCGGCGCCGCGGGAGAACCCCAGCCCGCGCAGCGTCGCGTCGTACGTGCCGGGCGTGTCGTCGCTCCCGGCCGCGAGCTCCTCGGTCCAGCTCACGTTGCCGCGCTGCATCGACGCGAGCCGGGCCTGCGGGGTCTGCGTTCCCCGGTTCAGCTCCCGCTCGTATTCCTTGTGCCCGTACCGGTGCGAGCTCTCTTTCCGGTTGCCCGAGTAGTCCGCGGCGACGAGCGTCTCCTCGACGCCCTCGGTGCCCTCGACCTTAATCCCGACCTGCGCCTCGATCGTCAGCATCGCCGACCTCCTCAGTGTGTGACCTGCTCGAGCACCAGACGCGCCGACCCACGCGCGCCGCCCGACTCCCTGCCCAACGCCAAGCCGGCGAGCTCGCCGGCGTTCATGATCCGGAACCGCGGCGACTCGTCGACCCGGCCCGGGCCGTCGTCGATCGGGTGCCGCCACCTGGTCGAGCCCGCCCCGCCGCGCGTGACAGACAACGCCTCGAGCACCGCGTCGATCTCGTCGCCCGTCGCCTGCTCGAGCGGGAGCTCGTAGACGCGCGGCGTCGCGTCGTGCACGCGGCGCGTCTCGCGCATCGGGCCCGCCGACTCGATCACGCCGACCGGGTCGGTCCGCGTCGAACCGAACGCCACGGCGATCCGCGAGACCCCGCCCGTGTTCAGCAGGGGGTTCGCGGTGCCGGCGCCCGCCGGCTCGTCCTCGGTGCCCGGGCCCGTGAACCGTGCGCGCATCGGCGGACCGAGCATCAGCACCGACCCGAAATCCCGGCGACGGCGGCTCATACCACGACCTCCGGGTTGCCGTGCGCGTGCCGGTACGTGATCGTCAGCGCGTGCTCGACGCCGACCAGATCGGTGTCCGGGACCGTCGCGATCCCACCGCCGCCGAGCCGGTACGCGTGCCGGGCGAGCCCGCCGAATGTCATCTTGTCGAGGCCGCGGTACGTCGAGCCGAGCAACGCGTCGACGCGGGCCGCGAGCTCGAGCGGCCTCTCGTCCTCGCCGATGAACGACGCGGGCACGACGGCGAGCAGGACAACATCGAACCGGAACGCCTCGGCGTTGAGTCCGGCGCCGATGCCCTCCCGGTCGATCGAGACGTCCGACAACGCCGTGAGCTCGACGACGAGCTTCCCGTCGTCGAGCACGGCCGAGTAGGCGCCGGCGAGCTCGTCGCGGTCCGCGAAATACTCCTCGACCGGCTCGAGGACGTCGCCGACCTCTTCGAGCGCCTCGAGCGCGTCGATCAGTTGCGCGAGGATCTGGGCCCGGACCGTCGTCATACGCGCCCCCTCGGTGCCAGAAGCGAACGCTCGACCTCACGCGACGCCCGGGCCGCGGCCCGGCGCGCCGCCGCGAACTTGCGCGGATTCGCCTCGAGCGCCTCGCGGTACACGCGACGGAACTCGGCCGACCCCGCCTCCGCGGCGAGCGTCCGCGACGCGAGCGCCTCGCGGCCCGCCGCGGTCGCCGCGAGTTCAACGTCTCGCTCCATCCGCGCGAGGTGCTTCGGCGCGATCCGCTCGGCCTCGTCGACGAACGAGAGGAGCTTCCCCTGCCGCCGGCGCCGCGTGAGGATGCCAACGACCAGGTCGCCGCGGTGCCCCTCGCGCGCCGCCCGCGAGAGCGACCGCTCCCGCTCGTCGACGATCAGCGTCCGCCCGTTCGGGCCCGGCACAAAGCTAAACCCACGCGAGGCGAGCGACCCGCGGCCGCCGCCGGCACGCGCCCAGATCGCGACGTTCGCGAACACCCCGCGGTACGGGCGACCGCGTCCGATGGGCACCGCCATTGCGTCGGTTGTGTTGATCGGCCGGCCCGTCTCGAGCGCGAGGAAATAGTCGCGCCCGAGCGGGTGCTCGTCGTTGCCCTCGCGCGACGCGAGGAACGACTCGCCCCGGAGGTCGCCGATCGTCGTCGCGTTGCGCGGCGATCCGTAGCCGAAAATCCGCGACGCGAGCATCCGCACCGCGCGGTCGCGCGCGGCGAACCTCGAGCGGGCGTCCTTGAGAACGCTCTTCTTGTGGTGATCCGCGAAGTCGGCGAACCGGCGACCGAGCGCACCGATCAGCGCCGGCGGGAGGTTGCCCAGCAGCCGGAACGCGCCGGCGTCGGCCGCGTTGAACGTGACCTGGCTCACAGCTTGCCCCCCGCGATCCAATGGCCCGACAGCGCGGGATGATCGACCGGGCCGACCACCGTCACCTTGACCGTCTCGCGGTCGGGACGCGACACGCGCCGGCCCGGGACCGTGAACGTGTCACCAACGCGCAGCCGCACGACGCGCCCGCCCACCGCGACGTCGCCCGATTGGACCTCGTCGGTCGGGAGGATCGCCGGCACCTGCAACCGGAACCGGTCGCGGGTCCGGTCCGAGCCCTCGCCCGAGAACCGACCGCCCCGGAGCCGGTCCGGAGCCCGCCCGAGCTCGGGCGAGATTTGGAGCCGGACCGTCCCGCCGTCGTCGCCCTCGGCCGTCACGTAGGCCGCGTCGACGCCGACGTCCTCGAGCATCTGCCCGACCGCCTCGGCGACTCCGATCTCGATATCCGTCTCGCTCATAAACGCGCCCCCCGCGCGGTAACGCGGGGAGCGACGAGACCGGGGCGCCCGCCCCGGCTTGGGGGGTTAGTCGCGGATCGCGAACACGTTGTGGGTGTCGGACGCCGCGCCGGCGCCCGTCTGGATGACGATCTTGCCGGCGTCGCCGCCGCTCATGGCGAGCACGAGCGTGTGAGTCCGCGGCCCACCGGCCGCCGACCACGACTGGACGATGAACGACGCCGGGGCCTGCCCGAACCCGGTGTCGACCTCGATCGAGCCCGACGCGTCGCCGGTGACCTTGGTCATAAAGACCTCGGGGCCGGGCGACGAGGGGACGTGGACCTCGACCGTGTCGTCGCCGTCGGCCGCGGCCTTCCAGACGGCGCCGATCGACCGGCCGTTCGTCGCCGCGACCACCGTCCCGGCGCTCGCATCCCAGCCGACCGCGTCGCCCATCGCGAACCCGGTGCCGCCCCCGGTCGCCTTGGGGAGCTTGTAAACCCCGCCACGCTCGGCGACGCCCGTCCCGCCGTCGGCGACGTCATCCACCACGATGCCGAACCCGAGCGCCCCGCCGTCGAACACGCTCCCGCCGGCGATCGTGTCGCCCGTGCCGTTCGTGAACGCGAAGCGGGTCGCCCCCATCGCGTCGTGAATCCGATTCTTCATGATTCTAACCTCTTGGTTAAGTGTGTGCGTGTGTGCCCAGAGATCCGCCCGGAAGCGGGCGACCGGGATCAGGCGCCCGCGTTCTTCACGATCGCCTCGTGATCCACCGGCGCCGCGGCGCAGTCGAAGATGATCTCGAACGACTCGCCCAGCGCCGACCCGTTGGTCAGACGCGAGACCGTCGGCTCGCGACGCCCGTCGAGGAAGCCGACCTCGATCGCGCGGTGCGCGCCGGGCTCGACCGCGATAAACCACGCCGTCGAGCTCACCTTGTCGAGCCGCGGGTTGGCGATCACGTTCCACATGCCGCGCTCGGTGTTCACCATCACGCCGCCGGCCTGGACCGCCGCCGTACCGCCAACGCCGCCGCTCGAGTCCGCCGCGAGCGCGAGCCCGGCCGGGTCCCACTCCGACTGATTGATCTGGTTCGCCTTGGTCTCGAGCGCGACCGGAACGATCAGGACGTTGGGGAGCAAGTCGAGGAACGCCGCGTCCGGCCCGAACCCGGTCTGCTTGCGCATCAACGCCTTGGCCGCGGCGAGCGACGTCACCGACAACGCCGCCGCCGTCGCCAGGTTCTTGTGGTCGGCATGGAAGAGCGCCTTGTTGTCCGTGTCCATCGCGGGGTTGGACGTCAGCACCTGGTAGGCGAGGTCCTCGGGCACGCGCGCGGCGATCATGCCCCACATAGCGGGCAACCGCGAGAACGCGCCGAGGTCGTCGTTAATGAACATGCGGCGCGAGAGGCTGAACTTCCGCCCGTACGTCTCGAGCCTGATCGATTCGCTCCGCTCGTTGAACGACCCCTCCTCGGCGTCCTTCCCGTCCGGGATCAGCTTCAGGTCCGGGAGCTCGCTCATCCGCACGAGCTCGGTCTGGCGGAAGTCTCGGAGGTTGCCCGTCGCGGCGAACGCCTCGTACGTCGTCCGCTGCTCGCCGAACGACGAGAGCAGGATTCGGTTCGCCGTCGACTCGAGCAGGATCGGGAAGTCACTCGTGCCGTGCGCGAACGCGGCGCGATAGACGTCGTCGTCGGTCCGGAACCCACGCGCCGCCGACGGGTGAATCAGCATCTCGGCGAGGCCCTTCAGCCCGTGCCGGCGGAGACCGCCCGACTCGGCCTCGCGCACCTGGTCGGCGAAATCGGCCGCCTTCTCGAGCCCGAGCAACTCGGCGACCCGCTCGGCCTTCTCGCCGCCGCGCTTCATGCGCTGCGCGAGACCCGGGCGGGCACGCTCGGCGAGCATCGACGCGGCGCAGTCGAGCATCCGGTCGCGTCCGCTCGCGCCGACCTCGATCAGCCCGAGCGGACGCGTCCCGCTCGCCGCGATCTTCGCGGCCTTCGCGACGACCTCGCCGGCCGTCATCGCCGCGCCGGGCGCCGTCGCCTCCCGGCGGAGCTCCTCGATCCCCGCGACGTTCGCGAACGGCTCGAGCACCGCCGCGATCTCCTCGCGGCGGGCCTTGTCGGCCGCGTCCGCCTTGGCCTTCTCCGCGGCGATCGCCTCGGTCGCCGCCTTGGCGCCCGCCTCGGCCGCGGCCCTGGTGATCTCGGCGATATCCACGCCGCCCGCGCCCGCGCCGGTCAGATCCTCGACGGCCTTCGGGGCGCCGCCAGTCCCGTTCGTGTCGGCTTTCATTGCCCGACCTCCTCGTTGTGCGGCCTTGCCGCCGTTTCGTTTGCCCGGCCCGTGTTCCGCGTCGAGTCGCTCGAGGACCGCGTCGAGCGTCTCCAACCGATCAGCCAACCCAACCGCCACCGCGTCCGCGCCCAGGTGCACGCGTCCGTCGCCGAGCTCGCGGGCCCGCGCGCACACCACCTCGCCCTCGCCGAAGAACGCGCGCCCGGTCGTCACGATCCCGTGCATGAGCACCTCGAGGGTCGTGTCCTGGGGGAGCGGGGTGTAGGGCCGGGTGGTGTGGAACAGCTGAATGCAGTGGCAGTGCTCGTCCCCGAAGCGCAGGGCCGCGCCGCCGAGCCGCGCGTGGAGCCGGGCCGCGTCCTCCTCGAAGGTGGTC
>JAUHXM010000055.1 GCA_030426605.1 Phycisphaerae bacterium
GCGCTGATCGCCTTCCTGGTAGCAGCCTCACCGCTGCTGGCCCATTTCGGCATTGACCTGAACGCCGAGACCGTGGGTGAGATCACCGACAAGCTGCTCGAGGGTGCCAAGGGCGAGTACGAACGCCGCGGCGGCAGCGAGTGGCGCCTCGGCATCTTCGAGGTCCCCGGCGCCTTCGAACTCCCAGCGATGGCGGGCGTCGTCAGCCGTCTGCAGGGGTGGGGGGGCGTCGTCTGTCTCGGGTGCGTCATCAAGGGCGAGACCCGGCACGACGAGCACATCGCCAACGCCGTCGCGACGGCGTTGGCGAACCTCTCGACTCGCACGGGCGTGCCCGTCGGGTTCGGGGTCATCACCGCCGACAACGCCGAGCAGGCCCTCGCCCGCGCTGGGGGCGACAAGGGCAACAAGGGCGCCGAGGCGATGGCCGCCGTCCTCGGCACCATGCGCGCGATGGCGGACATCCGCCAGGGCGCCGAAGCTCGCAACCCGGGCGTCCGCTCGGTGCTCGAGCACCAGCCCGACGACAAGGCCGGCGCCTGATGGCGACGCCCCGCGACATCCGCCGACTCGCGCTGCTCGCGCTGTGTCAGCTCGACGCGACGAACGCCGCCGAGCCCGATCTCATCCGCGCCTCGCTTGACGACCTCGACTCGCTCGCCGAGGAAGGGCTCGAGTTCGTGGACCCGCACGTCGCCTTTGAGCCCGCGGACCGCGACAAGGCGTTCGCCATCGCCCTCGCCGCGTGGGAGCACCGGGCCGCGTCGGACGCCGTCGCCCTCGAGCTCGCGCCCGAGTGGCCCGCGTCGCGCCAGCCAAGCGTGGACCGCGCGATCCTCCGCCTCGCCCAGCACGAGATCGCCCGCGCCGAATCGCCCCCCAAGGCGGTCGTGAACGAAGCGGTCGAGCTCGCCAAGGCGTTCAGCACCGAGAACTCGCCCGCGTTCGTCAACGCCGTGCTCGGCAAGGTCCTCAAGCGGGCGCTGGAGGGCGCTCCCTCGGGGGACGCCTGATGGCGCTCTTCAAGTCCGCGCTCGGCAAGCTCAAGAAGGGCCTGGCTCGCACCCGAGAGACCCTCGGCGGCGGGCTCCGATCGCTCCTCACCGGGAAACGCCTCGACGAGCAGCTTCTCAAGGACCTCGAACGCCGGCTCATCGAGTCCGACGTCGGCGTCGCGGGTGCGCGCGAGCTCGTCGAGTCTGTCCGCACCGACTACAAAGCGGGCAACATCGAGACGGGTGACCAGGTCCTCGACCACCTCAAACGCCAGCTCAAGAGCTGGTGGCCCGAGCAGGACCGCTCACTCACCTTCGCGACCTCGGGCCCGACCGTCATCCTCGTCACCGGCATCAACGGCGTCGGCAAGACCACCTCCATTGCCAAGCTCTGCAAAGCGCTGCGTGATGAGGGACGCACCGTCCTCTTGGGTGCCTGCGACACCTTCCGCGCCGGCGCCGTGCGGCAACTCGAGATCTGGGGCGAGCGCCTCGGCATCGACGTCGTCAAAGGCCAGCAAGGGGGAGACCCCGCCTCCGTCGCCTTCGACGCGTGCGACGCCGCCGTCGCGCGCCAAGTGGACGTCCTCATCCTCGACACCGCCGGGCGTTTGCACACCCAGCAGGGGCTTATGGGTCAGCTCGAGAAGATCCGCCGCGTCATCGACAAACGCATCCCCGGCGGGCCCCACGAGGTCCTCCTCGTCCTCGACGCGACGAGCGGGCAGAACGCCCTGCGGCAGGCCGAGGAGTTCAAGGCGAGCGCCGGCGTCTCGGGCATCGTTCTCGCGAAGCTCGACGGCACCGCCCGCGGCGGCATCGTCGTCGCCATCCGCAGCGCCACCGACATCCCCGTCAAGTTCGTCGGCGTGGGCGAAACCCCCGACGACCTCGAGCCATTCGACCCCGAAGCATTCGTCGAGGCGATGCTCGCCGAGTGAGACCCGCCCCGATCAGTTGCACCCGCTCAGGAAGCTCGCGACGAAGCAGTCGAGGTCGTCGAGGTTCAGGATGCCGTTGCCGTCGCAATCCGCCAGGCAACTGCTGGCGACCGAGATCGTGAGATCGCCACCGGCAACCCCGTCGGCATCGCCGTCGATCGGGTAGTTGTTCTCCGTCGCGCGGGCGGAATCGTGCACCGTAATCTCGTACGCGCCCTCTGTCAGGGGCACCGAGACGCCCGTGTCGATGCCCCCGGGCGCGCCCGTGAACATGATCGTGGTGACCTGCGTGCGCGACCCAAGCACCTTGAACGGCACGGGCAGACCGGCGCCATTGTCCGACACGACCGTCACGTCTTCCGTCCGGATCGTGATCGGCTCGTCCCAGTACAGCGTCGCGTGCGGCACGCCGCCCGCATCGCTGACGGGCGAGTCCGGCTGGTGCGTGAAGAACGTGGGCCCTTCCACCGCCGCCGTCGCGTTAAGGTTGTTGAAGACGAACCCCGCGAACTCCGCATCGCCGACGAACGTGATGCGGACCCGGATGATGTTGTCCGCCGCGAGCGAGAAGACCCACGGCTCGCCATCGAGCGGGAGCAGGTCATCGATGCCCGCCGGGCTCAACGCCGACGCGAGCACGTTGCCCGACGAGTCGAGCGCTTCGACGAGCCACTGCTCATACTCCTCGGAGTCGCCGCGCCCCTCGATGTCCCAGATCTCGCCCGAGACGCCCGTGACAGGGGCTGAGTAGTCGATGAAGATCGGGTACTCGGCGACGCTGCCCGCGCTGCGGACCATCCAGGCCCCCAACTGCTGGCTGAAATCGAGGTCGGCGGTGTCCTTCGCCCCGAGCAGGAAGTTGTTAAACGCGTCGTTCGCGTCCGGCCCGAACCGCTCGAACTTCAGCGCGGTGTCGCGCACGCCGTCCAGGTTCTTGTCCACCCCGATCCGCACCTCGACGGGCACGATCGGACCGTTCACGATGAACGGCGTGTTGATCGTGAGGTTCGCGTCATCGGTAGGCACGGCCCCGGACTGCGTCCGCTCGAAATTGATGATCTGAGCACCCGCCTGGGCGCTCAGAAGCGCCGCGGCTCCGACGAACGTAAGGAAACGCATTGTGGATCTCCAACTCCTGCTGCCGAAAGACTTTCCGGCCCCCGGAATCACACTACCACGCACCCAAAGCCCGATCAATCCCCCCGGGAGGGGATTGACCGCGCCCCGGGCGGGCCGGGCTTTCCGAGCAGGAAACCGGGATCTTCCCGGTCGGTGGGCCGCGGATTCTGGCGTCCGAAGATCGGTTACAGGCACCCGCTCAGGAAGCTGGCGACGAAGCAGTCGATGTCGTCCACGTTCAGCGCCCCGTTGCCGTCGCAGTCGGCGAAGCAGTCGTTGATCACGTTCACCGTCACGCTCCCGCCGGCGACGCCGTCCCCGTCGCCGTCGATCGGGCGGTTGTTCGCGGTCGCACGGGCCGAGTCCAAGACGGTAATCGCGTACGTCCCCTCCATGAGCGGCACGGGCGCGCCCGTGTCCGCCCCGCCCGGGGCGCCCGTGAACGTCACCGTTGTCACCTGCGTGCCAGACCCCGAGACCTGCACGGGCACCCCGAGCCCGGCGCCCGCCATGTCCAGGACGACGAGGTCCGTCGCCGCGATGGTCACGGGCTCGGACCAGTAGAGGCACGCCTCCTCGAGCCCCGCGGCGTTGTTGTTCGGCGCATCCGGCTGGTGCGTCAGCAGCGTCGGCCCGTCCACGCTCGACGTCGCGCTGAAGTTATTGAACGCGATCCCCGCAAATGAGGCGTTGCCCACGAAGCTCATCCGAAGGCGCACGATCCCCTCCGCGGCGAGGGCGAACACCCAGGGTTCCCCATCGAGCGGCTCGAGGTCGTCGATGCCCGCCGGGCTCATGGTGGATGCGAGCAGCGTCCCTGACGCGTCGAACGCCTCGACGAGCCACTGCTCGAACTCCTCGGAGTCGCCGCGGCCCTCGATGTCCCAGATCTCGCCCGAGACGCCAAAGACCGGCTCAGAGTAGTCGATGATGATGGGCTGCCCGACGACGTTCCCGCTCGACCGCGTCGCCCACGAGCCGAGCAGCGTCTCGAACCCCGGGTCCGCCGTGTCGTTGAGCCCGAGCAGGAAATTGCTGAACCCGTCCGTCGCGTCGGGCCCGGTCGCCTCGAAGCGCAGCGGGTTGTCGCGCACCAGATCGCCGTCCGTGTCGCCGCCGAACCGGACCTCGATGGGGCCGAACGGGCCGGCGACCACGTACGGCAGGTTGATGTCGAGCGTCATGTTGTCGGTGGGGGCGGTGCCGTCGGGCAGGGTCTCGAAGTCGATGACCTGAGCCCCCGCCGAGGCACACGCGAGCGCGCCGGCACCGATGACCATGATTGAGCGCATGTCGGGCCTCCATCTCCGCCCATCGCGAGGCGTCCGAGCCCGCCCGGGCACCCGCACCCTACCGCGCGCCGCGTCGGCCCGCTACTTCGTCTTGGGGTGGTCGAACGTCACGGGCCCGGGACGCTCGCGCATCCACCCCTGCTCGCTCGTGATCGCCTTCACCTCCGCGAGCGCCCGCGCGTGCGCCTCCTCCTCGAACGACGTGCCCGGCGCCCGCCCGGGGGGGCGCTCCACCCCGTGCTCCTCTTTGAACACGTGCAGCGTCTGCGTCGGGAACGCGAACTCCACGCCCAGCCGGTCCGCCAGGCGGATGATGTCCAGCATCAGCCGGTGCCGCTCGCGCATCTCGATGTTCCAGTCCGGGCACTCGAAGAACGTGTACAGCAGGATGTCCAGCGAGTGTGCGCCAAACTGGTTGAGTTGCGCGATGTAGTAGTCCTTGCGCGTGTACGGGTGCAGGCGGATGAGCTCGCGGATCCCCTCGCAGAACGACTCGATCTGCGCTGGCGTTGTCGAGTACGTCACGTTGATGTAGGTCTTGAACCTCCGGTATCGGCGCTTCCCGTAGTTGTCCACCGTCGCGCGCACGAGGCTCGCGTTGGGCATCGTGACAAGCGAGTTGTAGAACGTCCGGATCCGCGTCGATCGCAGGCCCATCTGCTCCACGTTGCCCTCCACATCGTCGATCATCACCCAGTCGCCCACCTCGAACGGGCGGTCAAGGATCACGGCGACGGACCCGAAGAAGTTCTCGATCGTGTCTTTCGCCGCGAACGCGACCGCCAGGCCCCCGATGCCCAGGCCCGTCAAGAGAGGCAGGATTTCGATGTTGAACGAGTCCGCGATGTAGATCACGCCCATCGCGAAGAAGAACACCTTCAGCGTCCGCTCGACGAGCGGAATGAGCAGATCATCGATCTTCGTCCGTGTCCGCGACGCCCGGTCGTGCGCCACGTGCGCGAGCAGGTCCGTCACGCGGAACATCGCCCACACCCCGGCGAACCCGACGATCACCTTCGTCGCGACGACCAGCACCTCGGTCACCAGCAACGGCAACCCCCCGAGATTCAGCATCGCCAGCCAGAACACCGCCGCCGCGACGAGCCCGAACGGGCGGACCGCCTTTTTCACGACTTCCTTGTCGGACTCCTTCTTGTGCTTGGCGCGGTAGCGTCGCCACCCCGTCGCGAGCACGAACCGCACCGCGTAATCCAGCATCACGCCCATCAGAACGACCAGCAGGATTGCGATCCATTGCCAGTACTCCACACCCGCGAAGCTCCCGCTGCGCAAGGAGTAGGGCATCATCGCCCGCACACGCTGACCGAACGTCACCGCCGCGTCCGTCCCGGGCAGACGCTCGTCCGCGTTCTCTACGGCGCGCCAGACATCGTCGATCCGGTCCATCGTGTCCGGTCCGAACCGCCAATTCCCGGTCTCGTCGCGCACGAGGAAGACGCGCAGGTTCCCGCTGTGCTTGTACTGTCGCCACAGCGGGTGATCTTCGCCCGGCGGCGGGAAGTACTGCCAACGCCCGGCGTCCAAGGCAGACGCGGGCACCACAAGCCCGGGCTCGAGCGGCCCGATCCGGCGCATCACGTTGTAGAATTTCGCGACCGCCTCGTTCCGCGCCGCCGGCGTGACGTCGATCTTCGACAGATCGCAGCAGTCCGACGCCCGCGCGAGCTGCTCGTCATCGTTCGTGCGCGTGTAGGCGTACATCGCCCCGAGGAACGTGTCGAGCGTGTCCAGGGGGGACGCGAGCCCCGCGTCCGGCGCCGTGGTCTGTTCCGAGGCTGGCTGGGCCGCCGGCGTCTCCGCCGGGGCACCCTCCTGCCCGGACGCGACGCTGCCCAGCATCCCCAACGCGACGATCCACCCGACGATCCGTGTCCAGCGTGTCATGGGCGGATGCTACTCCGAGCGAGCCCGCTTGACGGGCTGTGATCCGTTACGTAGCATATGCTACATATGAGCACCTCTCCCAAGCAATCCCGTCGCGTGTTGCTCCTCGTCCCCGTACTTGCGTTCATCGCGGCGATGGTTTCCGCCTGCACTCCCGCCCAGCCACACACCGGCACCATCACCATCGTCTGCACCACCGGCATGATCGCGGACGCCGCCCGGGCGATCGTCGGCGACTCCGCCGAGGTCGTCACCCTCATGGGCCCCGGCGTGGACCCGCACCTCTATTCCCCGACCCGGTCGGACGTCGCCCAGCTCATGGCCGCCGACGTCGTCTTCTACAACGGCCTGCTCCTCGAGGGCAAGATGACCGACGCGCTCATCCGCGCCGCCTCCTCGGGCCAGAACGTCCACGCCGTCACCGAGCTCATCGACCCCGCCACCCTGATCGAGCCCGAGGGGTACGAGGGCCACCCGGACCCGCACCTGTGGATGGACCCCGTCGCGTGGCGGTCCGCCGTCGAGGTCATCCGCGACAAGCTCGCCGAGCACCACCCCGAGCACGCGGACACCTTCCGCGCGAACGCCGACGCGTACCGAGCGCGCATCGAGGAAGCCCATGCGATCTCCGCGGCGTCCCTGAGCGCCGTCCCCGAGCGCTCCCGCGTGCTCGTCACCGCCCACGACGCGTTTAACTACTTCGGGCGCCGTTACGGGTACGAGGTTGTGGGCGTCCAGGGCATCTCGACCGAGTCCGAAGCGGGCGTCCGCGACATCGAGCGTCTCATCGACCTGATCGTGGATCGCGACGTGCGGGCCGTCTTCGTCGAGTCCACCGTGTCGGACCGCAACATCGCCGCGCTCGTGGCCGGCGCCCGCGCCCGCGGGCACACCGTGACGATCGGAGGCGAACTCTTCGCCGACGCCCTCGGCCCGCCCGGCACCCCCGAGGGCACCTACGTCGGCATGCTCGAGCACAACGCCCGCACCATCGCGGGCGCCCTCGCCGGGGATGAGGGCCCGTGAACCCGCCCACGCCCAAGCCGTTCGACGCGCACCCCGAGCACGACCCATCGAGCCCGGTCTCGATCCACGCGCTCACGGTCGCGTACCACCGCAAGCCGGTGCTGTGGGATGTGGACCTGGACATCCACGCGGGGCGATTGGTCGCGGTTGTCGGGCCCAACGGAGCCGGCAAGAGCACGCTCATCCGCGCCTGCCTCGGGCTGATCCCGAGTGCGACGGGCAACGTCCGGTTCTGGGGCGAGCCGTACCGCGAGCAGCGACGACGCATCGGGTACGTCCCCCAGCGTGACGAGGTGGACTGGGACTTCCCGGTCAGCGCGTTGGACGTCGCCGCGATGGGGCGGTACGCGCAGATCGGCTGGTTCCGACGCGTTTCGCGCGCGCACAAGGATGCCGCCCGAGCCTGCCTGAACCGCGTCGGCATGCTCGACTACGCCGACCGCCAGATCGCCCAGCTCTCGGGCGGTCAGCAGCAGCGCGTCTTTTTGGCGCGCGCCCTCGCGCAGGAGGCGGACCTGTACTTCATGGACGAGCCCCTCGCCGGCGTGGACGCCGCGACCGAGCGTGCGATCGTCGAGATCCTCGCCAAGCTCCGCGACGACGGCAAGACGGTCGTGTGCGTCCACCACGATCTCCAGACCATCGAGCGTTACTTCGACGACGTGATCATGCTCAACATGCGCGTCGTCGCGACGGGCAACGTCGCCGACGTCTTCACGCCCGACAACCTCCGCAAGACCTACGGCGGCCGCCTCACCACACTCGACCGCGCCGGGCACGCCCTCGGGACCCAGGGCGGATGACCCTCCCCGCCCCCAACCCGGCGTGGGCGGACCTGCTCGACGCGCTCACCCTGCAACGCGGGTACACCGCGACCGTCGTGACGCTGGGTACGACGGCGCTCGGCATCGCCGGCGGGATCGTTGGTACGTTCGCGTTATTGCGCAAACGCGCGTTGATGGCCGACACCCTCGCGCACGCGAGCCTCCCCGGCGTTGCGGGCGCGTTCATGATCGCCACGGCGCTCGGCGCGTCGGGGAAGTCGCTCGCGGTGCTCCTCCCCGGCGCCGCGATCTCGGGCGTGCTCGGCGTGCTGCTTGTGCACATGCTGACGCGCACCGGCCGCATCCGCCCGGACGCCGCGATGGCGGTGGTGCTCTCCGTCACGTTCGGGCTCGGCGTCGTGCTGCTCAGCGTCATCCAGAAATCGAGCTCGGGCCAGCAGGCAGGGCTGAGCACGTTCATCTACGGCCAGACCGCCGCGATGAGCCGGACGGACGTTCTCGTGATCGCATGCGCCGCGGCGGTGGCCGCCGTCGTGATCGGGTTGATCCTCAAAGAGCTGACCTACGCCTCTTTTGACCGGTCGCATGCGCGCGTCTCGGGCATCCCCGTCGGCGGGATCGATCTGACGCTCATGGCGCTCGTTGTGCTCGTCACGGTCGTCGCGCTGCAGGCGGTGGGGCTCGTGCTCGCCGTCGCGATCCTGGTCATTCCCCCCGTCACGGCCCGCCTGTGGACGAACCGCCTCCGCCGCATGCTCGCGCTGTCGGCCCTCTTCGGGGCGCTCGGGGGATACACCGGCGCCGTCGCGTCGGCGGTGTTTGAGCGTCTGCCCGCGGGCTCGGTCATCGTGCTCGCGTCGGGCGGCTTGCTCGCGATCAGCCTCATCGCCGCGCCGAACCGGGGCGTCGTCGGTGCCGCGTGGCGCTCGGCCCGCCTGCGCCACGGCATGGCGCGCGACCACGCGCTCCGCGCCCTCTACGAGCTCGCCGACCGTTCCGGCGGCCCCTGGGTCTCCATCCACGAACTCGCCGAGCACCGCGGTGCGTCGCCCCGTTCGACACGCTGGATCACGCGTGTGCTGTCTCTGACCGGGTACGTCCAGCGGAACGCGGGCCGGGCCCGCCTGACCCCCCGCGGCGAGGCGGACGCGAAGCGCATCACCCGCAACCACCGGCTCTGGGAGCAGTACCTGCTCACCTTCGCAGACGTCGCCCCGACGCACGTGGACGTCTCCGCCGACCACGCCGAGCACGCGCTCGGGACGGACATCGTGGCGCACCTCGAGCGTGCCCTCGCCGACCGCGGCGCCCTGCCAGATCGCTTGCCCGACCACACCGAGCTGGAGGGGGCGGGCGCATGAACGACACCTTGGCCACGTTCGTGCGCGTAGACCTGGTCCCGCTGTTCGCGGCGGGCGCGGCGGCGCTGTCATGCGCCCTCGTGGGTAACTTCCTCGTGCTCCGGCGTGAGAGCATGCTGGGCGACGCCATCTCGCACGCCGTTCTCCCTGGCATTGTCGCGGCGTTCCTTGTCGCTGACACCCGGGCCGGGTGGCCGATGTTCGTCGGTGCCGCCGCCGCGGGCATCATCGCCGTGCTGCTCGTTGAGCTCGTCCGCCGGCTGGGGCGTGTCGAGTCCGGCGCGGCGATGGGTGTGGTCTTCCCCGTGATGTTCGCGGCGGGTGTCGTGCTGATGGAACGGGCCGCCGCGCGGCACGTTGATCTCGACGCCAGCTGTGTTCTCTACGGGCAGCTCGAGACCCTCACCTGGGACCTCACGCCCGACATGCTCCGCGCCCCGCTCTCTTCCGAGGCGTTGGGCCGTGTCCCCATCGAGTTCTGGATGCTCCTCGGCTCGCTGGCACTCGTCTCAGCCGTCGTGGTCTTGGGATTCAAGGAGCTGCGCGTCGCGTCGTTCGACCCGCAGCTCGCAACGAGCCTGGGCTTCAGCTCGCGCCTGATCTCGCACGCCCTCGCGGTGCTGGTCGCCGTGGTGACCGTCGCGTCGTTCAAGGCGGTCGGATCGATCCTGGTCGTGGCGATGCTCGTTTGCCCGGCGGCGACGGCACGCCTGATCACCGATCGCCTGGAGGTGCAGCTCTGGCTGAGCGTTGTCGTATCGATCGTCACCGCCGGCGGGGCGTACGCCCTCGGCGCGTTCGGCGCGCCCGCAGTGGGTCTGCCCGGTTCGGTGAACATCGCCGGGTCGATGGCGCTCTTCGCGGGGGCGCTGCTCGCCGTGGCAGCCGTCGCGTCGCCGACGCACGGCGTGCTCGCTCGCCACGCCCGCCGGCGGGCCCTGGCGACGCGCGTCTCGGAAGAAGACCTCGTCGGCACCCTGTACCGCGCCGAGGAGCTGGGCACGCCGGTGCTCGCGATGGACACCCTCGCACAGCTCATGGGGGGCACCGACCGGGCGACGGGCGCCGTCCGACGCGCGGTCGCCGCGGGCATCGCGGCCCGCGAGGCCCGCGGCGTGACCCTCACCGACGCGGGCCGCGAGTTCGGCGCGGGCATCATCCGCACACACCGGCTATGGGAGACCTATCTCGTCGAGCGGGCGGGACTGCGGGCGGACCATGTGCATGACCCCGCCGAGGTGCTCGAGCACGCGCGCACGGAGGCGGGCGATCGGATCGACCCGCCCAGCACGGGCCCGCTCGACCCGCACGGGCACCCGATCCCCGATGGCTCACCCTGAGCGCGGCGCCCCGGTGGACTGACGCACGACGAGTTTCGGGTCGAGCACGACGTTGCGGGTGGGCAGGTGCTCGCCCTCTTCGGCGCGCAGCCGCTCGAGCAGCAGCTCGGCGGCCTTCGCGCCCGCGGTTTCGGCGGGCAGCGCGACGGTCGTCAGCGGCGGGGTCGCCATCCGCGCGGGCAGCTCGTCGTTGAACGCCACGATGCTCAGGTCCTCGGGCACTCGGATGCCGAACCGGGCCGCCGCCTGGATCGCGTACAACGCCATCACGTCGTCGTACACCACGAGCGCGGTGGCTCCCTCGCCCACCACAAACTCGCGGATGTACGTGTCGAAAGGCACCTCGAACCGGTCCCACCCGGGCATCGGCACAAACCCGCGCCGGTCCATCGACTCCAGATACCCGTCCCGGCGCGCCGAGACCGACCCGTGCGGCAACCCCCGCGGGTTGACACGCGACTGCTCCAGGTACAGGTATCCGATCTTCGTGTGTCCGAGCTCGGCCAGGTGCGCGATCGCCTGTTCCATCCCGTTCGCTTCGTGGAACGTGACCGAGTCGCCGTTGGGCCCGCTGAGCCCGTTGATGGACGCGTACGGCATCCCGTTCGATTCGAGTTCCTCGAGGTCCTGCTCCTGGCGAACCTGAAGCGCCAGCGCGCCGTCCACGCGCCAGCTGGGCAGCTCGTGCCCCGAATTGTCAGGCTGGAGGAACGTGGTGCACACGTGCTTGCCCGCGTGCTTGCAGACCGCGACGGCCGCCGAGATCGCCGTGCGGTTCACGCCGTCCGACGCCCACCCGACCACGGCGATGAGGTTCGTCTTCTTCGCCGAGATGGACCGAACCATCGGGTTGGGCTTGTAATTGAGGTCCCGCGCCGCGTCGAGCACGCGCTGGCGGACCTCCGGGCGGACGCGAAAGTTTCGCGTGTACCCGTTGAGCACCCGGCTGGCGGTGGACTCGGCGACCCCCGCGAGCTTCGCGACGGTGGCGAGCGTGACGCGTGATCCAGTGCGTGACACCATGTGACCTCGGTCCTGGACGCCTCGTTTCATCCCCCGGGGGCGTCGGTTCCCGGCAACGCCCATCATAGCCCAACACGTACGAAAGCCGTCCGGGTTTTCGTGGCGACCCCGCCTCAGGCCCTCTGAGTGGACGAAAATGAAACAACCCCCCGGACGGTTTCCGGGGGGTTGGGCAAGGTTCGGGTTGTTCGCTGGGTCAGTCTTCGTCGGTCACGGACGAGTAGTACGACCCGTCGCGGTCGCCGAGCTCGCCCGGCATCACGACCGAGCGGGCCGGATCGTTGCCGTCCATCTCGGTCCGGCGGTCCGCGGCGTACGTCCCGTCACGCCCGGTCGAGGACGCCGCGGTGTACACCTGCGGCGCCAGCGATGAGCCGATGTACGACGACGCGACCGGCTCGACGCGGATCGTCGGCGACGGCGCGACCGGGTACTCCGGGCCCTCGCGGACCACGAGTTCGAGGCGACGCGCCTCGGCCGGCGGGACGGGCATCGCGTTGCGCAGCGTGCTCGTCGAGTGCACCGACGAGTAGATCTCCCAACGCATCAGGTCGGGCGTGTCGATGTCGGCCCGGCGCGAGCGGTCCTTCTGGAACCCCATCGCGAGCTTCTGCCCCACGGGGACGTCCACCGCCCAGAACTCCGAGCCGTCGCGGGTGTCCACGAGCGTCACGCTCAGCGGCATGTGCGGCGTGGACTCGTAGGTGAAGAAGTCGTTGGACGACATGTTGCCGCCCGGGCGGTGCCCGAAGCACCCGGCGCTCAGCGACAGGGCGAGCACGGCCGAGCAGGTCAGGGCACGGGAAATGAGCGAGCGGGTGGTCATCGGCGTGGTCTCCGTTCCGGCGCCGTCCATCGGCGATCGTCCGGGGGCATCCTACCCGCCGCCCACTCGGGCAGGGGGCACCCCTCGGTTATCGGTAAGCTTGGCCCATGGCTGAAACCGAGGGCCCCACAAACCCGGCAGACCGGACCCAGAGCCCCGGAACACCCGTCCCGAGCCCCACATCCGGGCTTCCCATCAGGGTCGGGCATGGGTACGACCTGCACCGGCTCGAGGTTCGGGCCCCCGTCGGGCCCGGTCGCCCGCTGATCGTGGGGGGGGTCACCCTCGACCACGACAAGGGCCCCGTCGCCCACTCGGACGGCGACGTCCTCTACCACGCCGTCACGGACGCCCTGCTGGGTGCCCTGGCGCTCGACGACATTGGGCAGCTCTTCCCGGACGACGCCGCGGAGAACGACGGGCGCGACTCGGCGGACTTCGTCCGCGAAGCGGTCCGCCTGATCACAGCGCGCGGGTGGCGGATAGTGAATCTGGACGCGACGGTCGTGCTGGAGCGCCCCCGCATCGGGGTGCACAAGGGTGCGATCCGTACAAACCTCGCGACCCTGCTGGGGGTGGGGGAGGACGCGGTCAACGTGAAGGGCAAGTCACACGAGCGCGTGGACGCGGTGGGGGAAGGACGCGCGATCGAGGCGCACGCGGTGGTGCTGTTGTCACAAGTGCCGTGACAGCATGTGCCCCATTGCCATGCCCTAAGCATCGTATCCGTGCGTCCGAAGAAGTCCGCGAATGAAGGCATCAAAGTGCTCGGCTGATTGAGCCGCCGCATCGGAGCCGGATAGTGGAGGACCCGGAAGGGCATTCATGCGTCGGACGAACTCCGCTCTTGACTCTGGCGTCGGCTCCGACCTTGACACACTCACGGTGCCCTGCTGTGGATTGGTCGAGGGTGAGACATGCAGCGTCCCCTTGGCTCCATCGCCAAAGAACACGGTGTAGGAATCCGCCCGGACGTCGATCGGCTCGAGGGCACCATGCACAGGCTCCGAGGGGGGGATGACGCCAACGTCGAGCCCGTCAAAGACGAACAGCGTGTTAGCGACCGTGCCACCAAGCGGGCGTCTCTGACGTGCTTCCAGCGTCCGCCGAATGCCCCAGTCCGTGAGTCTGGGCCACGCGTCCGCCGCGGCGAACGCGAGGCGCGCGGCGCGGCTCGTCCAGACCTCGCCGCCCACGCCCTTGCGCAACTGGCGGACGATCCTGTCCGCGACGAGCTCCGATGATTGCGTGAACCGGCGTTTGCCCTTCTTGACGAGCGAGGCGCCGTCCGCCGAGCGCTCGCGCAGCGCGTCGTAGAACTCCGTGCGAGTGCCGATCGGGTGGACCGTCGAGACGGCGACACCCGCCGGGCGCAGCTCGTGGCGCATCGCGCGCCCGAAGTGGTCCTGGCACGCCTTCGTGGCGCTGTAACACCCGTAGTGGGGCAGCCCGAGCTTGCTCAGGCAGCTCGACGTGAGCAGCACGTGCCCGCGCCCCCGCTCGACGAACCGGGCCGCTGCGGCGCGTGCGAGATCGAGGCAGGCGAAGAAGTTCGTCTCGAACATCGCGCGTACGTCGGCGTCCGACATCGACGAGCACGGCGCCTCCTGCCCGTACCCCGCGTTCGCGAGCGCGGCGTAGCACGGGCCGAACTCGGATTCGCAGGCGTCGAGGAGCCTCTCGCTCGCGCCCGGGTCATCGACGGACCCGACGACGACAACCGCCCGTGAGCCCGCCTCGCGGACGCGTTTCGCGACCTCTTCGAGCTTGTTCTCCCGCCGAGCAAAGAGTGCGACAGGCATGCCAGCGCGGGCGCACGCGACCGCAGCCGCGGCCCCGATGCCCGAGGACGCGCCGGTGATCACGATCGGCTTGTCGGTCAAATCGACCCGGGGCACCGCGGCTCCCGTCCTGCGATCAGTCGTCGTCGCTGTTGATCGCGTCGCGGACGCCCTGGCTCGCGTCCTGCAGGTCCTGGCCCGCGCCCTCGACGGTGTTGCACCCCGTCAGCGAGACGCCCGCGAGTGCCAGGCACCCGGCGGCGAGCAGGGCGGCGACGATCTTCGAGCGGCTCTTCGATTCGGTTTCCATGGCGTGTGCTCCGATGGGTTGAGGGCGCAGTTTACCCCTCGGGCCCGCGCCGTGTGAGCCACCCGATCTCGGGCGCGCGGCAGAGTGCCGACCCGACGCCGTAGACGATCATGCCCGCGACGCACGCGACCCCGAGCCGGGCGGCGTGCGCGCCCCAGGCGCCGTCCTCGATCTTCCACATCCTGCCGATCAGAAACACCGCGACGCCCATGACGGCGGACACCGCCACGCACCGCCCGACCGCCCGCGCCCCCGGCACGTGCAGCAGGGTTCCCCGGACGAGCCTCGACCGGGCGGCGACCCAGAGCGCCGCACCCTGCAGCGTCGCACAGATCGCGGTGGACCACGCGAGCCCCGCCTCGCGGAAGTACCAGATGAGGGTGAGGTTAAGGGCGATGTTCACGCCGACCATCGCGATCGCGATGCGCATCGGTGTGGAGGTGTCGCCCGATGCGAAGAACGCCCGCGTGAGCACCTGGTTGATCGAATACGCCCAGATCGCCCACGAATACCCGAGCAGCACGGCGGACGCCCGCTCGACGCCGGCATGGCTGAACCCGCCGCCAAACCCGGAGTAGACGACGCGGACAAGGTCATCGCGGACGAGCACGAGCCCGACGGCCGCGGGCAGTGCGATGAAGACGCTCAACCGAATCGCCCGCGCGATCACGCGTCGGAACCCCTCGCGGTCCGCGCCGTCCCACGCCCGACTCAGCGCCGGGAACGCGACCGTCGCGACGGCGATCCCGAACACGCCCAGCGGGAACTGGTACAGCCGCTGCGCGTAGAACAGGATCGCGTTGCTTGTTTCGTCCAGCGGGTAGTTGTGCCCGAAGACCGTGGGCCCGACCCAGTTGGGGTACATCGCGATAAACGTGTCGATCAGCCCGTTCACCTGCAGCGTGCCAAGCCCGATCAGCACCGGGCCCATCCGCTTGAGCATCGCGACGGCGCGGGGCTTGGCAGCCGCGAACGCCCGCGTCCACGAGACGCGCCCGCGCAGCATCGCCCACGACCAGAGGAGCTGGAGGACGCCCGAGATGACCGTCGCCGCGCCGATGCCGAACGACCACGCGCGCGGGTCGGCGCCATCGACGAAGAAGAAGGGCACGCTCGCACCGAGGATGCAGAGATTCAGCAGGATGGGCGACGCCGCCCAGGGCCAGAACCTGCCGTGCGCCTGCAGCATCCCCCCAAGGATCGCCGCGGTGCAGATCAGCGGCATGTAGGGCAGCAGCGCCATCACGAGCAGCAGCGAGTACTGCCGGTCCGCGTCCCCCGGCGCGAGCAGCACGACGAGCAGCAACGCGAGCTCGGCGATGAGCGTGATCGTCCACGTGACAATCGACAGCAGCGCGACCGTGACCGACGCGAACGCGCCCGCTTGCGTGTGGTCATCGTCGCTCAGGCGGGTGTATTCGGGCAGGAACGCCGCGGACAGCGCCCCCTCGCCGAACAAGCGTCTGAACAGATTCGGCACCGCGAACGCCGCGGCGAACGCGGACCCGACCACGGTGTCCCCAAAGATCCGCGCCGTGGTGACGTCCCGCGCGAGCCCGAGGACTCGGCTCAGCACGGTGAGCCCCGAGACGCTCAGGACGGAGCGTCCGATCGCGTGGTGGGCTTCGGATGGTGGTGCTTCGCCGGGCATGGCGGGATCATTCACCGCGCCGGGCGTGCGTGCGCGCGAGCGCAGTGCCCGCGAGGGATCCGAGGATGACGCCGCCCACATCGGCGAACCAGTCCGCCCAGTCCGCCTGGCGGTTGAAGATCGGTTGGGTGAGCTCGTCCATCGCTGCCCACGCGATGCCAATGACGATCCCGATGCCCGCCGATCGGGCGGTGGGGGCGCCGATCCAGCCGGTCAGCACGAGCAACGCGCTCCACACGCCGAACGCGCCGACGTGGACCCACACGTCCGGGCGGGGCACAGGGCCGTCGATCGTCACGCCGGGCCAGTGCGTCGCGGTGGTCAGCGCGATGGTGTACATCACGAACGCGGCCCGCGCCGCGGATCTGGGCGTCATCACGCGGAGCGCCCGGTCTCAGGGGAGATCGCGTTGGGCGCCTTGAGCCCGCCGCCGCGGAGCACGGTGATCTCGGCCTCGCTCAGATCGTCGCTGTCGGGGCGAATCTGAGCGTCCCACTCCTGGATCACGTTCGCCGCGAGCTTGCGATAGTCGATCGCGCCCGGTGCCCACGGGGCGTACTGGAAGATTGTCTGCCCGAAGCTCGGGCACTCGGCGAGCTTGATGTTGCGGCGCACGGGCGGCGAATAGACCTTCGCGTTGCTCCACGGCTTGCCGCTGCCGCGTGATTCGTCGAAGAACGCCTCGAGGTCCGCCACGACCTCCTGCGCGTGCGTCGTCTGCCCGTCGTGCATGCACAGCACGATGCCGGCGACGGTCAGCTCGGGATTGAGCTGCTCGCGCACGAGTTGGATGGTTTCGAGCAGCTTGCCCACGCCCTGAAGCGCCAGGAAGTGCGCCTGCATCGGGATGACGACCTCGCGCGCCGCGACGAGCCCGTTCATCGTCAGCAGGCCCAGCGAGGGCGGGCAGTCGAGCAGCACGTACTCGTGCGCCCCCGCGAGCTTCTCGATCGCGCCGCGCAGACGCGTGTGCCGTCCGTCCTTGTCGGCGAGCTCGCCCTCGGCGGCGGCGAGGTCGGTCTCGCTCGCGCCGAGCCAGAGGTTCTCGCCCACTTGCCGGACGCACGCGCGTGGGTCAACGTCCGGGTCGAGCAGCATGTCGTAGACGGTGCCGGTGGTCTCGGTCTGCCCGGGCGTCTCGCCCAGGTGCAGCGTCGCGTGAGCCTGGGGGTCGAGGTCGAGGACCAACGCCGAGCGTCCCGCCTCGGCGAGCGCGGCGGCAAGGTTCACCGTCGTCGTCGTCTTGCCGACGCCGCCCTTCTGGTTCATGAGCGCGATGACGCGGGCTGACGGGGGTGAACGACCATCCATGGCGGCCCGAGTATAAACCAACGCCGACCGGCCCGCGGGCCCGATTCTGGCCTTCCATCGGGGTTTCGGGGGATCAGACGCCCTGCTCGGCGACGCCGGACGCCGCCTCGTCGTGCGGGGCGGCCTGCTGCGAGGGGGTCTCCGGGCGCCGGGCGACGCCCGCCTTGATCGCCGCGGCCTCTTCCTCGAACTGCTTCCGCCGCGCGATCTTGATCGCGGACACCACGATGTAGCTGACGAACAGCAACGCCAACCCGTAGACGAACCGGGCCTTCGTCTGACTCATCGTCACACCCAGCACGCAGAACCCGGTGCCGATCGCGTAGAGCGCCAGCACGGCCCCCTTCACGCCCAGCGCCCGCTTGAGCATGTGGTGCAGGTGATCCGAGTCCGGGTCGGACATCTTCTTGCCCGCCATCTTCCGCCGGATGATCGCCAGCACCGTGTCCACGATCGGGATGCCGTAGATGATGATTCCGCCCGCGACGAGGTAGGTTTTCCCGGTCGCGCCGAGGGAGAGGATCATCACCGCCGAGCAGTACCCCAAGAGCAGCGAGCCGCAATCGCCCAAAAAGATGCTCGCGGGGTTGAAGTTGTGCGGCAGAAACCCGAGGCACGCCCCGAGCACCGCCAGGCACAGCACAAGCCGGGGCCCGTCGAGCCACCCGTCGTCGATCATCGCGAGGTGAATCGCCAGCAGCGTGAACCCGATCGTCGCGATCGCCGTCACTCCCGAGAGCAGCCCGTCCAGGCCGTCGATCAGGTTGGACGCGTTGCACGCCCCGAGCACGAAGAACGCGATGATGCCCGTGCCTGTCCAGTAGATCAGGTCGAACTCAAGCGGTCCGCCCAGCATGGGCACGGAGTCCGGGATCGTCGCGAGCGTCCAGGTGAGCTCGGGGTTGCCGATCCATGCGCCGAGCGTCGGCGTCAGCACGCCCGCGGCGACGTCCGTCCCGATCTGCCCCCACGCCAGGCACGCCGCCCCGAACAGCTGCCCGCCGATCTTCACCCGCGGCGACACCCCGTGCACGTCGTCGATGAGGCCGACGATCGCGATGACGCTGAACCCCGCGACGATCCAGAGAGGCACCGCGTGCGGGAAGATGCCGTCCGCCTTGTTCGCCCCGCTCTGCTCGTGGAACGTCAGCAACTCGGGCATGAACTCGGGCGCGAGGTAGCTGAAGAGCACGCCCGCGAGCAGGCCCAGCAGGACCGCGACGCCGCCGAGGTACGCGATGGGCATCCGGTGTTGCTTGCGCGTTTCATCCGGGTGGTCGATCACACCGTTCGCGATGGCGAGCTTGCGCACGATCGGGGTCGCGAGCAGCGTCACGAGGAACGCCACCACCAGCACCCCGATGTACCCCTGGAAAATGTCCAGCGCGGACTGGGCCAGCGGCGGCTGAAGCCCGGCGATCTCCTCGAGCGCCGCCCGCTCTTCCTGGAGCACCGAAATCTGCGCGTCGATCGAGTCCAAGCGCGTCGTCAGCTCGGTCGAGAGCGCGTCCGACGGGATGGCAGGGATGAACGTCACGGCGTCACCCCCTCGCCGCGGATCGCCGCCGCGACGTCGCGGATCGTGTCCTCAAGGGTCCGAGTCGGCTCGAATCCGACCGCACCGCGGATGCGTGCGAGGTCCGGCTTGCGGTGTCGGAGGTCCTCGAACCCACCCGGGTAGGCGTCGCCGTAGGGCACCTTCTCGATGGTGGAGGACGACCCGAGCACCGCAATCACCCGCTCGGCGAGTTCGGCGATCGTGATCGGAGCGTCGGACCCGAGGTTGAACACCCGCCCGAAGCACGCCGGCTCGGCGAGCAGCCGGGGCAGCACATCCGCCACGTCGCGTCCGTCGCAGAAGCACCGGCTCTGCTGCCCGTCCCCGAATACGCGCAGCGGCGTGCCCGCCAGCGCCGCCTCGACGAACCGCGGGAGCACCATGCCGTACCGACCGACCTGGCGCGGGCCCACGGTGTTGAACAGCCGCACGCAGACCGTGGGCAGCCCGCGGTGCTCGTGGTACGCCAGCGCGAGGTGCTCATCGATCGCCTTCGAGCACGCGTACGACCAGCGTGTCGTGGTGGTGGGGCCGTAATGGACGTCGTCGTCCTCGCTGAACACCGCCGCCCCGGGCTTGCCGTAGACCTCCGAGCTCGACGCGATCAGCGTGCGCGGTGCCCCGTGCTCGTGCGCAAACCGGAGGACGTCCGCCGTCACGTCGATGTTGCGCTCGATCGACCCGATCGGGTCGGCGAGGACGAGATCGACTCCGACCGCCGCCGCGAGGTGGTAGACCTCGTCGAACGGCGCCTCGGACGCGAGCGTGGGCAACGCCGCGGACGCGTCGGACTCGATGAAACGCACGCCCGACTCGACCGCCGCGAGGTTCTCGCGGCGTCCGGTTGAGAGGTCGTCGATGACGGTGACGTCCGTGCCGCGCGCGACGAGGCGTTCGACGAGGTGGGACCCGATGAACCCCGCGCCGCCCGTGACGAGCGCGCGCCCACCGCCGGGTGTGCTCCCGCGGGGTGGGTGTGGCGTCTTGGGCATGGTCGGCGTCCTCCCGTCGGCGGGCGAGCCCGCCGGGGGAACTTAGGCCGCCGACGGCGCCGCCGGCTCGACCTCGGGATTCTGGTCCTGGTACCCGTGCGAGGTGCGGATGTTCTTGCGCATGTACCCGCCCGCGGCGGACTTCGCGGCGTTCACGATCACGCCCAGGAACTCCGCCCGGCAGTCGGACAACTCGTTCTTCAGGCGGGCGACCATGCCTCGTTTTTCGCGCATCGCGCGGGCGACGAGCATCGTCGCGTCCGCCCGGTTGGCGACCGCCAGCGCGTCACCCGCGACGATCGACGGCGCCACGTCGATGAGCACGAGGTCGTACTCCGCCCCGGCTTCGGACAGCAGCGACGCCATCGCCTCCGTGCCCAGCCGCTCGAACACGCGTCGATCGCGCGAGCCCGCGGTCAGCACGTCCAGGTTCGCCACCCCGGTTGTCTGCGCCGCCTCGGGCAGCGTCATCTCGCCGGCGAGCACGTCCGCGAGACCGGAAGTCTCCTCGAGCCCGAACACCCGGTGCATCGCCGGGCGGCGGAAGTTCGCGTCCACGATCAGCACCTTCTGGTCCGACGCCGCGCACGCGTGGGCGAGGTTCGAGACGACCGACGTCGTGCCCGACCCGGGCTGACCCGAGACGACCACGAGCGACCGGTGCCCCGCCCGCGTCATCTGCTTGACGAGGGTGGTCCGCAATTGTCGGTAGCTCTCGGCGAGCACACCGCGCGGCTGATCCGAGAACGCCAGCTCGACGCGCTCGGGCGACGAGGGGTCCTCCGCCGCGTCGGGCACGACGCCGACGACCTTCGTCCGGGGGATCATCACGACATCCGACGCGCCCTTGATGCGCTGGTCGAACAGCTCGCGGGCGACGATGAGGCCCACCGTCGAGCCGCAGATGAGCATCATGATGCCCGGGATCAGGATGTAGTGCTTGGGCCAGGCGACCTCGGTCGGGAGGACTTCCTGCTGGTACACCTTCATGCGAGCGACGGTGTCGAGGTCGGCCGCGGACTCGAGCGTGTCGAGCCGCTCGCCCGCGTCGGCCCGCGCCTCGATGAGCCGGCCGATCTGCTGCTTGATGTCATCGACCTCGGAAAGGATGCTGGTCAGCTCGGTCAGCTTGACGCGGAGCTCCTCACGCTCGGAGAGCAGCTCGTCTTCCTGGGCGCGGAGCTGCGCCATGGTGCGTCGTACGCCATCGACTTCGGCGTCGAACAGCTCGCGGAGCTTCTCTTCCTTCTTGTCCGAGAGCTTCTGCTTGTAGGCCTGGATCTGCGACTCGATCTGCCTGAACGAGCGGTGC
>JAUHXM010000056.1 GCA_030426605.1 Phycisphaerae bacterium
GGAAGTAGACGCCGCGCTTCTGCTTGTCGATCTCGTACGCGAGGCGACGCTCGTCCCACTTGCGCATCGCGATGACCTCGGCGTCGGCGCGGGTGAAGACCTCGTTGATGTGGTCGAGCAGCTCGCCCAGGGTCGCCGCGGCGCCCTGCGAGGCGAGCAGCATGACTTCGTACTCACGCTTCTCGGTCATGGTGTCGGTGGTCATGATTCGTCTCCGTTCGTTGATTGTGTCTCGTTCGAGTCTGGCTTTTCTTGGATGGTTTTCTTCTCGTTGGGATGCTGGGGCGCGGGCTCGGCGGCGACCTTCTTGTTGAACTCGTTCGCCGCGAGCGTCACGCCCTTGGTCAGGCAGGCCTCGACCGCGTCCGCGGCACTCAGCACGCCTTGCTTCACGTCGTCCCGCTCTTCGTCCATGAAGCGCGACAGGACCCAGTCGGCCTGGTTCATGAGCCTGGGCACCGCCCCGACGCCGAACCGGACGCGCGGGTAGCTCGCGCCGCCCAGCGCCCGGTCGATGTCGGCCAATCCGTTGTGCCCGCCCGTGCCCCCCTTGGCCCGCACGCGCACGTGACCGACGGGCAGCGCCACGTCGTCCACGAGCACGAGCAGGTCTTCGGCGGGCTCAAGCTTGAAGAACCGGATGGCCTCACCCACGGCCTGACCCGACCGGTTCATGTATGTCGTGGGCTTCATGAGCAGCACCTTCTCGCCCGCGAACGCCGCGTCCAGCGTCGCCGCGGAAAAGCGGGAGCGAGCGATCGCGCCCGGCGCGTGGCGCCGAGCGAGCTCGTCGATGACGAGCCACCCGGCGTTGTGCCGCGTGCGCTCGTACTCGTACCCAGGGTTGCCCAACCCGACGACAAGCTTCATTCCCCGTCCTTGTCCTCGTCGTCCTTCTTCTCACCAATGACCGCGGGCTGGGCGGCATCGTCGCTGACCTCGGCGCCCTCGCCCTCGGCCTCTTCCTCGGCCTGGACGACGATCTGCACGACGACCGCATCGGGCTCGTTGAGCAGCTTCATGGTGGACTTGGGCAGCTTGATCTCGCCCGCGTGGATCGCGTCGCCGACGTCCAGGTCGGAGATGTCCACCTCGATCTCATCGGGCAGGTTCGCGACGGTGCAGTTGAGCTCGAGCTCGGTGATGGGCTTCATCAGGATCGCGCCGGCCTTCTTCAGCCCCTTGGCGTTGCCCACGAAGTGCAGGTGGGCGCGAACATCCACACGCTCGTCGAGATCGACGCGTGCGAAGTCGGCGTGGACGATGTTGTTGCCCAGGTAGTCGTACCCGAGGTCCTTGAGCAGGACGTTCTGGGCCTTGCCGCCGACGGACAGCGAGAAGACCTTCTCGCCCTTGGCGAAGTGGGACAGCGCCTCCTTGTGGTCGAGGGCGATGGCCACGGGTGTCTCGCCGTGCCCGTAGACGATCGCGGGCAGCTTGCCCGCGTCACGCAGGCGCTTGGAGTAGCGCGAGCCGGTGCGCTCGCGCGTCTCTGCGGTCAGGGTCGGGGTTCCGTCGCTCATGTCTGAATCTCCGAAGAATGGCGCCCGTCTCGGGCGGTGTGGTTCGAGTTTGTTCTTGGCGTTGTCTTGACTGCTATCGCTTCACGCCGGCGGTGCCCCGGAAGAGGGCGCTGACCGAGCGGTCCGTGTGGATGCGGTTGATGGCTTCGCCGAGCAGGTCCCCCACGCTCAGCACGGTGGTCTTGTGCGCGATCGGGGCGAGTCGGTCGGCCGAGGGGATCGTGTCCGTGATGATCAGCTGGTCGATCGCGTCGTTGGCGAAGCGCTCGATCGCCGGGCCCGCGAGGACCGCGTGCGTCGCGGCGGCATAGACCGCCGTCGCCCCGTTCTCACGCACGAGCTTCGCCGCTTCGATGACCGTCCCGCCCGTCGAGATCATGTCGTCGAACATCAGGACGGTCTTCCCATCGACCTCGCCGATGAGGTTGCCGACCTTGACCTCGGTGCCCGACAGACGCCGCTTGTTGATGATCGCCAGGTCCGCCTCGAGCAGGTTCGCCATCGTCTCGGCGACTTTGACGTTGCCCACGTCCGGCGAGACCAGCACCAGATCGCCGAGCTGCGGGCGGATGCTCGTGAAGTATTCGTGGAACACGGGCGTCGCGGTCAGGTGATCGAACGGGAGATCGAAGAACCCCTGGATCTGCGCGGCGTGCAGGTCGATCGCCAGCACGCGGTCCGCCCGTGCGGCGGTGATCATGTTCGCGACCAGCTTCGCCGTGATCGGCACCCGCCCCTCGTCCTTGCGGTCCTGACGCCCGTACCCGAAGTAGGGCATGACGATCGTGATCCGCTTGGCGCTCGCCCGGCGGAGGCAGTCGCAGAAGATCAGGATCTCCATCAGGTTGTCGTTCACGGGCTCGCACGTCGAGACCACGACGTAGCAATCACGCCCGCGAACGTCGTCGTCGAGCTTGACGAGCAGCTCGCCGTCCGGGAAGAGCATGGTGCGCGCGCCGCCCATCTCCGTCTCGAGATGGTCGCACACGCGCTGCGCGAGCGTCTTGGTGTTCCGCCCTGAGAAGACCTTGATCTCGTCGTTCATGACGCGCCCCCCGTCGTGGCGCCCTGCCGGGCGCGGTAGATCCGGTCCACTTCCGCCAGGTGCTCGAGCGTGTTGATACTCAGCACGTCCTGGGGCGGCACCGCGTCGAGCACCTCGACACGCCTGCCCGCGCCCTTGAGCATCGCCGGCACGTCCGTCACGTAGTACTCGCCCGTCGTCGGGTTCCGCCCCACGCCCGCGAGCGTCTCGAACAGGGCCCCGGTGTCGAAGCAGTAGTAACTCGGGTTGATCTCGCGGATCGCGAGCTCCGATTCCGTCGCGTTCTTCTGCTCGACGATCCGCTCGAACGAGCCGTCCGCGGCCCGCACGACGCGCCCGTACCCGTCGGGGTCGCCGATCACGCTCGTCGCGAGCGTCGCGGCCGCGCCGGTCTCGCGGTGCCGATCGAGCACGGTCGTCAGCGTTTCGGCGCGGATCAGCGGGCCGTCGCCGCAGAGGACGAACACGTCCGAATCCGCGTCGCCCTCGAACGCGCCCTCAGCGCACCGCACGGCGTGCCCGGTTCCGAGCTGCTCGTCCTGCACGGCGTACTCCACCGCGTCGTACGTCGCGAGCGCCTCACGCACGAGTTCCTGCTTGTACCCCACCACCGCGACGACGCGCTCGCACCCGGCGTCCAGGCAGGCATCGACGACGGCGCACACCATCGGCCGACCGCCCACCGGGTGGCACACCTTGGGCAGGTCGGACGCCATCCGCGTGCCCTTGCCCGCCGCGAGGATGATCGCGCTGAGGAGGCGGCTCGTGTTGTCGTTGGGCTGACCCATCGATGCCGACGCCGGCACGATCGGATGGCAACTACCCCGCCAGGACTCGAACCTGGAATGTCTGTACCAAAAACAGAAGTGTTACCATTACACCACGGGGCAGTGATGTCGATCGATTCGGGCGCACGCCTCCGCTCGTTTGTCCCGGTCCAACCTCTCGATCGGTACGCCGGGAACCCTCGGACCGTTCAGTCGCGGTCCGAGCACGAGCTCGCCCGCGGCACGTTCGCACGGGCCGTCCCGTGCTTGGAGCTCGGACCCCCCTCAGCCGCGCGACGAGCCTGATGGGCTGGCCGCGATTGGGGGACCCCTGTGAGCGCCTCCGCGGGCCCACCTCTCGGATGGTCCCGCGTCGTCACTCCTCGGCTCCGCTTCTGACGGGCAACTGTAGATCCCCGCCCGCCCGGATCAATCCGGCTGGGTGAATCGGGGGACACTCAGCCGGCGTCCGGGCCGCCCTCGGCGTCCGCGTCGCCCGCCCCCTCCAGGGCGTCCTGCCCGATCAGCTCGTAGCACGTCGCCAGCAGCCCAACGAGCGGGAACCGCCCCTCGATCGGGCTCGGACCCAGGCGACGCAGCAGCATGTGGTTCACCTCGGGGGGCGAGACGGCCGTGGAGACTTCCCGCAGCCCCGGGCCCGCCTCCCAGAAGCCCCTCGGGTCGTCGTCGTCGAACGCGGGCACATGGGCCCGGTAGACGGGGGTCGGGCCGTCGCCGGTGCTGGGAAGGGCCCGCGCGTCGCGGAGACTCTCGAGGAGCTCCTCGGCGGGCAGCCCGCGCAGCCCGAAGATCAGGAACGGCTGCGAGCTCAAACGCTCGCCCGCGAGCAGCGCGGCGCAGACGGCGTGCTTGCACCACGGTCGCTCTTCGGCCCAGTCCTTGCACGAGCACTCCGGCGTGATGTCCGCCGGCTCGGTGGGCAACAGCTTGAGGCCCAGCGGTGCGAAGAGGTCCTCGACGTTCGCGGGCATCTCCCCCGACAGCAGCTTGGCGGCGTACACCGCCTGCTCCGCCATCGCGCGGATGATCTGGACACGCTCCTCGGTCTTGAAATGCTCGAGCTTGAGGACGGTCGTGTACGGGCGGTCGCCGCGCCCCTGGATGGCCGAGCGGACGACGCCGTCCTCGAAGACCTGACGCTTGGTCTGCCCGATCTCGGCGTACTCGGTGCCCTCGCGGTGCGCCTCGCCCGACGCGGCCTGCTCCACGAGCCGGACCACCCGCTGGTGGATCCACGCCGCGGGCGAGCCGTCGAGCGTGCCGAGCTTGACGCCGCCGCGCACGCGACGCGGCTTCTCGGCCACCTTGCGCTGCGAGCGAAAGCGCTGGGGAACCGCCGCCTTGGGTGGCGGGGGCGGCGGCGTGTTGCGTAGCGTCGGCCGCTTCACCGGCACCGTCTTCCCGCGGTCCGCCTTGGGGGGTGCGGGCTTGGATGTGCTCTTCTTCTTTGCGGGCACGAATCCCCTCCGTGGTCCATCCCCCGGTCCATCGCCCGCCCGCGAGCAGGCGCCAGCCGGGAAGGGTTGGGTCCCAATCCCGCGAAGTCGAGCGTGTTCACGCCGACTTCAACAATCCCGAACCCAGACGCCGGGAACGCCCCCCGGAACGCCGTTACTCGCCCTCGTCCCCCACCGCGTCGGCCCGCAGGGCGAGCAGGTCGCGGAGCTGGTCGGTGTCGAGCTCGGTGAGCCAGCGCTCGCCGTGCCCGATGATGTTCTCGGCCAGCTCCGTCTTCGATTCGATCATCTCGTCGATCCGCTCCTCGAGCGTGCCACGCACGACGAACTTGTGCACCTGCACCGTCCGCGTCTGCCCGATGCGGTACGCCCGGTCCGTCGCCTGATTCTCGACGGCGGGGTTCCACCACCGGTCGAAGTGGAAGACGTGCGTCGCGGCGGTGAGGTTCAGACCCACGCCGCCCGCCTTGAGACTCAGCACCAGGATCGGGTTCTTGCCCGTCGCTTCCTGGAACTGATCGATGAGCTTCTGGCGCTGGCCCTGCGGCGTGCCGCCGTGCAGGAACAGCACATCGCGCTCCATCTCGTGCCGCAGCATCGAGCTCAGCAGGTGCCCCATCTGGCGGAACTGCGTGAACACGAGCGCCTGGTCGCCCTCGGCGATCACCTCGTGCATCATCTCCATCAGACGGATGCACTTGCCCGACCGCGTCGGGTCCGCCGGGGTGAGCGACTTGGGGTCGTGGTCCTTGAGCATCTGCGACGGGTGGTTGCAGATCTGCTTGAGCTTGATGAGCGCCGCCAGCACCAGGCCGCGCCGGTGGATCCCCTCGGACTGCTCGACCTCGCCCAGCATCCGCTTCACGCAGTTCTCGTACAAATGCGCCTGCTCGGGCGTGAGGTGCGTGTACTCCTTGGTCTCCAGCTTCTCGGGAAGGTCCGCGACGACCGTCGGGTCTGTTTTCACCCGGCGCAGGACGAACGGACGCACGAGCCCGCGCAGCTGCGCCGAACGGTTCGCGTCGCGGTGGCGCTCGATCGGCACGGCGAACCGCCTGCGGAACTGGCCCGGCTGCCCGAGGTAGCCCGGGTTCAGGAAGTCCATGATCGACCACAGCTCGCTGAGCCGGTTCTCGACGGGCGTGCCCGTCAGCGCGACGCGCCGGCCCGCGGCGATCGCCCGCACCGCCTGCGACTGCTTCGTCCCGGGGTTCTTGATGAACTGGGCTTCGTCCAGGACGATCCGCCCCCACGCCACGGCGCCGAGCATCTCCTGGTCGCGGTTGGCAAGCGCGTACGTCGTGATGATCACATCGGAGGTGTTCACGCGCTCGACAAACGCCGCGTCCATCAGACGCTCGGGCCCGTGGTGGATCATGACGTCCAGCGTGGGCGTGAACCGGCGGAGCTCGCGCTCCCAGTTGCCCACCACCGACATCGGCACGACCAGCAGCGTCGGCGGCACACGCCCCGTGCCCTCCTGCTTCGCCTTCTCACGCTCGAACGCGAGCAGTGCGAGCAGCTGCACCGTCTTGCCCAGGCCCATGTCGTCCGCGAGGCACGCGCCGAACCCGATCTTCTCCATGAACGCCAACCAGCTCAGCCCGCGCGCCTGATACGGGCGCAGCGTCCCGAGGAACGTGTCGGGCGTGTCGAGCTCGGGCAGGCTGACCGTCTCTCCCTCGGCGCCCAGGAACGACGCGATCCACCCCTCCGCCTCCAGGCCCAGCACCGCGACGCCCGTCTCGCGCGGGTCGGCCGCGTACGCCAGCCGCAACGCCTCGCCCAGCTCCATCTGCCCGCCCGGGTTCTCCCGGATGAACTGGATCGCGTGCTGCACGTCCTCGGGGCGGATCTCGACCCACTTCCCATCGAGGCGTACGAGCGGCGCCGCCTTGGACGCAAACTCCTCGAACTCGTGCAGCGACAGCGTCGTCTGCCCGATCGCGATCTCCCAGTGGTAGTTGACGAGCGCGCCGAGCCCGAGCTGCGCATCGGACGCGGGGCTCGCGCCCACGCTCCCGTCCTCGCCATCGTCCTCCTCGGTGCCGCTCACCCGGAGGCGAGCACCCAGACGGCCCGCGGGCGAGTTCCACCACAACGGCGCCTCGACCGCGAACCCCTGCTCGAGCAGCACCGGGCGGATCTCGCGCAGGAACTCGTACGCCTGCGCCGTCTCGAGCAACACCTCGATCGGCTCGGACTCCTCCAGCGCACTCTCGAGCTTCTTGTAGTGCCGGCTCGCACGCCCGAGCTCTTTGAGCAGCAGCTCCTGGGGGTCCTCGAGCGTGAGTCCTTCGATCACCACCGAGTCGCGACTGAGCAGCCAGACGTCCGCCGCGTCCACCCGGATGTTCTCGTCGTCGAGCGATTCGAGGAAGAAGCTGATCGACCACTGCACGTCCGCGGTGGGCTGCGAGAGGTCGTCGGGCAGCTTGTCGCTCAGCGGCTCGTTGACGCTCAGGCCCAGACGCCACGTCGAGCTCTCGCCGCGGTCTTCGAGCCCGCCGATCCAACGCCGGACGGCGCGGACGAGGTCCGTCCGCGCGGTGCCAACGATCGAGATCCCCTCCTGCGTATCGAGCAGCCCTTCAAGCCAGGCGACCTGAGCGTCCTGCGTCGGTTCGGCGCCCTCGATCGTGTCCGTCATCTCCTCGGAGATCAGCACCCGCCGGCACGCGGCGTTGACGATCCAACTGAGCGCGGCGTCCACGACGCCCCACGCGTCCATGTCGGCCGCATCCTCGGAGGCCGCCGCCGCCCGGGGCATCGAGCCCGCGAGCAGCGACGCCTGACGGGCGATGTGCTCGTCGGCGAGCCACGGGCGCCACGACGCGGTCAGCGTCCCCGCCCCGTCCTGGCAAATCATGGGCACAAACCGCTGCTTCGCAATCAGGTGGCGCGCGAACCGCGCGGTCACCGCGAAGAATTCAACCGTCGATCCGATTTGGACGCCCCCGGACTCGGCGTTCTCGACGAGCCCATCCAGCACACGCTCGGCATGCTCGGGGTCAAGCGCCATGGCCGGGACGGTGAACGACCCGATCTCCGGGTCATCGCCTTCGACGGCCTCCCCCGAGTCATACGACAACGCGCGGCTGGGCAGGGGCGTGCCGCCCACGCTGGGCAATCGGAGGGTGATCTCGGTCGGTGAGCCATCGACGCCATCGACGGGCCCGGCGAAGGGATGCACGCCGCCCTCGGCGGCATCGCCCGTCGGTGTCCGCTCGCCCCAGACGCACAACCGCCCGTGCGCCCAGACCGCGTGGATCACGCGGACGGCTTGATCCGTCGTCGATGTGCCCGTCACGCGATCCTCCTGCACCTGCCCGCGTCGCATCCGTGTCAATGAGGGCGCAGGGACTCGAACCCTGAACCAATGGCTTAAAAGGCCACTGCTCTACCAATTGAGCTACGCCCTCGTGCGCTCCGCCATGCTAGGCATGATCCCCGAAGATCGTTTCCGAGCCGCCCGACCACTGCTCGTCCGAACGGACCCCGAGCCGGCACAACGCAAGCATCAGCCTCGCGTGCCTCGCGGACGCGCCTTGCTGATCCCGCACCGCCACCCGCGCCGCTTCCCCCAAACGTGCACGCTCAGCCGCGTCGTTGATCAGATCGCCGAGCGTGCGCGTCAACCCGTCGCGATCGACCTGCACGATCGCATCCGCCGCCCGGAGCGTCCCCACGGCGGACTCGAAGTCGCCCACCGCCGGCCCGATCACCACGGGCTTGCCGAGCGCCGCCGGCTCGGTCGGGTCGGACCCGTACAGATCGCCGAACGAGCGCCCAACGACGACGACGTCCGCGAGTTCGTACGCCGCGGACAACTCGCCGATCGTGTCGAGGAGGAACCGATCGCCCGGGCGGGTCTCGCCCGATGACCGCCGAACGCACCCGGGCAGGGCACCCGCGGCCTCGCCGAACCGCTCGGGCTTCCGCGGCGCGCACAGAAGCTGCACACCCGCCGGGCAGGCGATGTGCAGCAGCGCTTCCTCGCCGGGCCCCGTGCTCCCCGCGACGATGAGGGGGCGATCAGGGTTGATGCCCATCTCACGCGCGAGCGTGAGGGCACGCTCGGACGGTGGCGGCGACGGACCCTCCGCGGCGTCCACGCTGTCCCACTTCATCGAGCCCGTGATCGCGACGCGCTCGGGTGGCACGCCCAACGCGAGCAGCCGATCGCGGTACGCCGCGTCCTGCACCCCCGCCGCTTCGAGCCTCGCGAACATGAGCGGGTGGGTGATCGCCCGGAAGCGGTTGTACCCCTTGAAACTCCGCTCGCTAATGCGGCCGTTGATCACGGCGACCGGCACGCCGCGCGTCCGGCACGCCTTCAGAAAGTTCGGCCACAGCTCAAGCTCCACCAGCCCTACCGCGTCCGGGCGCACCGCGTCCAGAAACCGCGCCACCATCCACGTCGCGTCCAGCGGGTACCGCACGACATCGCACCGCTCGGCGTACAGGCTCTTGGCGCGCCCCAGACCGGTGTCGGTCGTCGCGCTCACGATCACGTCCGCGTCCTGGGTGAGCATGGGCACGAGCTTGCGCAGCGCCGAGACCTCGCCCACGCTCACCGCGTGCAGCAGGATCCGGGGCTTGCCCGTGCGCTCGCGCGTCAGCATGGGCCCGACATGCCCGCAGCGCTCGCGCCACCCGTCGCGCTTCTTGCGCGCCCAGAACGGCGCGCTCACCACGCCGAGTGCGAGATAGAGGAGGTCCAGTCCGTTCACGGGCTCAATGGGCGGGGAGGGACTCGAACCCACGACCCTTCGCGTGTAAGGCGAACGCTCTAGCCAACTGAGCTACCCGCCCGGGTAGACACGGACGATAGCGATCCAAAAAGGAGATCGCCCGCCCCGAGGCGGATGGACCTCGGGGCGGCGCGGTTCGATTTGGCATTCGATTCTCTAAGAACCCGGCGGTGTGCAGGATGGGGATGCCGGGTCCTCTCTCTCTTGCCTTCAGACTCCGCTCGCGATCTCGGGAGGAGCGATCAAGAAGAGGCCAACCTACCACATCACCCCGCCCGAGCACGACCCCATTGCCAGCGAGTTTGAAGATTTTTTGAACACGCAACCCCGCTGGCGCACTGTCAACGCTGATCCCGCCCAGCTTCACCCCCGCTCGGGCGGTTCTATCCTGCCCCCATGCCCAACCCACGCACCTGCTCGTTCGGCACCGTCACGATCGGAGACGGGCACCCTCTCGCCGTGATCGCCGGGCCGTGCACGCTCGAATCGCTGGACATGGCACTCGCGATCGGCGAGACCGTCCGCGACGCGTGCGCGGAACTCGGGCTCTCGTATGTGTTTAAGGCGAGCTTCGACAAGGCGAACCGGACGAGCGTGACCTCGCCGCGCGGGCCGGGGATGGATGAGGGGCTCACGCACCTCGCGACGATCACATCCAAGCTCGGCGTGCCGGTGACGACGGACATCCACGACCCGGCGCAGGCGGCGCCGGTCGCCGAGGTCGTCGATGCGCTGCAGATCCCGGCGTTCCTGTGCCGGCAGTCGGACCTGCTCGCCGCGGCCGCGGAAGCGGCGAACGCGCGCGGCATCGCGGTGAACGTCAAGAAGGGGCAGTTCCTGTCGCCCGCCGAGATGGTCGGGCCGGTGCGCAAGCTCGCGGAGTCCGGGTGCGAGAACGTGCTGCTCACCGAGCGTGGCACGTTCTTCGGGTACCACAGGCTCGTCAACGACTTCATCGGGCTGGGCGATCTGATGGAACTGGATTGCTCGGCGTTCTCAGACGCGGGGTCGCCGCCGGTGTGCTTCGACGTGACGCACTCGACGCAGCTGCCCGGCTCGGGCGCGCAGACGGGGGGTCGTCCGGACCGGGGCCCGCTGCTCGCGCGGGCGGCGGTCGCCGCGGGCGTGCACGCGGTCTTCATCGAGTGCCACCCGGACCCGACGAACGCCTGGTCAGACGGGGCGACGCAGCTGAGGACCGAGACGATGCCGGGGTTGCTGCGCACGCTGGCGGCGGTGCGCGAAGCATCGTTGACATGACTCGTGTCGGCATGATTTGGCGGTTCCTGCCACGGTGGGCATCCGTGTTTGATCAGGTGCTGCCCCTGTTTGCGTTGTTGATGGGACCGATGTTTCTTGGCGTCTTGGTCACGTGTTACATCTATGTCACGTGGATGCAAAGCTGGACTGCCTTAGCGCGAACGGCAGGCTTCTTTGGAACCTTGGCACCGTTTGTAACCGTGGGCATCGCATACATGTTTCTAGGTCGCAGCTCCGAGCCGACCACAGTTCGAGCACTGTTGGCTCACCACCAGTTTGAAGAACAGCCCAAGTCAAAGTTCGAAGAACTCGCCCCGTTCGCCAACAAGTCACTCGGACACACCAGGTGCCAAAGGTTGCTGACCCGACAAGTTGAAGGTCGTGAAAGCATTGTCGTCTGGACCGCTTGGCACTTTGCAGGTAGTCGCAACGAGTCCTTTGCGTTCACGGTCTCCACGAGCGTGATACAGTGGGATGGGTCCCTGCACGCTGGCAACGCACGCAGCCAGCGGAAGCTCGACCGCGCTCTCCAGAGTGCGGGACTGCCGAATTCCTCGAGATCCCTGGACGGTTGGCCGGAATCTCATCTCGTTCGAACAGACAGCGCTGGGCTGCTGCTCGCGCGGCAGATCGCAAACGACCCAACCTGCCGCGGCATCCTGCATCGTTGGGGGCCGATGATCGGGTCAATCTCGGTTATGAACGAGCGGATCGAGATCCAGATCGGTGGGCGGCCCTCTCCGATTCTCGCTCTGTCCGCGTTTGACCTGTCAGAACGGATCGGCGAGTTGATCCCCAATACAAACGACAACCGCCCGGCATAACCGGGCGGCTGATGGGTCAGTTCGATTTCAGCGGGCGATCAGCCCGCGGCCTGCTTCGCCCGGTACTCCCGCAGCCACTGGGGGCGGGGGGCGTCGGCGTCGAAGGGGTCCACGTGGACCTTGTTGCCGTGCTTGGAGGCCTGGAAGACGACGTGCCCCGCTTCGGTGGCGAAGAGGGTGTCGTCCTTGCCCATGCGGACGTTGAAGCCCGCCTTGTGCTTGGTGCCGTGCTGGCGGACGATGATGGCGCCGGGCTTGGCGGTTTCGCCGCCGTAGAGCTTGATGCCGAGGTACTGGGGGTTCGAGTCGCGGCCGTTCTTGGACGAGCCCTGGCCCTTCTTGTGTGCCATGATCAAGCTCCGAGGAGGTTCCGGCGGGACCCGCGGCATGCGGGGTTCCGGGCGGCAAGCGTAGGCCCGTGGATGGGTTGGCGTCCAGTGCGCCGGGGCGTCCCCGCCCCGGTTCTGGTCAAGACCCCCTCCGCCTCGCTCCGCTCAGCACCTCCCCCGTCGGGACGGGGGAGGACGGGAATCTAGCGCATGATCCAGAGCTGCTCGGTGAGCTCGAGGGCCTCGTTGTCCTCGTAGCCCAGCTCGCCCGGGGTGTCGTAGGCGAGCATCAGGGTCTTGCGGAGGTTGATCCGCTGGCGGGCGTCCGGGTTTTCGGGGTCGGCGACGTAGTAGCTCTTGTTCTCGCCGCTGAGGCCCGCGAAGAAGACGGTGACCTGGTCCACGTCGAGGTCGTTGGCGGGCCAGATGGCGAGGCCGGTGCGGGCGTTCTCGGGGCCCTGGAGGATCTGCCCGACGATGGAGATCTGGTCCTCGAGGAGGGGGTTGCTCATGCGGCGCATGATCTCGTCCTGCACCGCCGCGGGCACGTCGCGCCCGGAGCGCTGGAGGGTCGCTTCGTCGGTTTTAAGCTGGAGGTCGGGGAAGAAGAGGAGATCGGTGCCCCAGTGGTTGGTGATCTCGTAGGTGAGAAAGAAGTACCGCTGGACGCCGATCTCGGTCTCGACCTGGGCGATGCGGAGATCGCCGACCTCGACGTCGAGCTGCCACTTGGTGGGGACGGGGTCCGGCTCGGGGGCGGCGATGACGAGCGGGCCGACGAGCGTCAGGGCGAGCAGCGCGGACAGGAGCTTGGCGAGCGTCTTCATGGCGTTCTTCACGTCCCGATGGGGGCTGGGCGGGGGTGGATGACCCGCGGTCGGGGCTAGTCTAGGGGGCGCCGCGACGCTCTGGGCGTCGGCCGGCATCCGGAGGTACGGGTGCCGGGTGTGTTGGTTCCTGACCCCGCGGAGTTGGTGCCCATGCCGGACGAGCCCGTGAGTGTCGGCCCGATGCCCCGGTCGCTGCACGCGTCGGCGGCCTGCCGGCTGCTGGGGACGCCGGGAGATGCCGAGGCGGCGGCCCGGTTCCTGCGCAACGCGCCGTCGGTCGGGATCGACCTGGATCTGCTCTACGGGACGCAGGGGACGGACGCGCGAGGCGCCCCCACCGCCCGGCAGGTCTGTTTGGCGGTGCCCGGGTCCGGGCGGACGGCGATGCTGTTCCTCGCGGCCCCGGGAGACCCGGCGACCTGCGGCCCGCTGCCCGAGCAGGGCGCCGAGCGGGTGCTGGCGATCGAGACGGTGATGGCGGCGCTGGGCGAGCGTCCGACGGGGGCGGACGGGCGGCCGCCGTTCGTGATCGCCCAGGCCTTGCCCGAGCCGGGGGAGCTCTGGGCGATCGGGTCGTTCGACGCCGCCGGGTTCACGCGCGTGGGCGACCTGGCGTATCTGCGGATGCCGATGGGCATGCTGGGGGGGATCGGCGAGCCCGGGGCGCTGCCCGAGGGCGTCGAGATGGAGCCGGTCGGGGATCTGGATGACCCCGAAAGGCGCGCGCGGATGGTGCGGGCGCTGGACCGGTCGTACGTCGAGACGCGCGACTGCCCGGCGTTGTGCGGCATGCGTCCGACGGAGGACGTGCTCGACTCGCACCGCGCGACGGGGACGTTCGACCCCAACCGGTGGTGGTTGGTCACGCTCGGGGGCGAACCGGAGGGGTGCTGCCTGATGACGCATTGCCCGTCGCACCGATCGGTGGAGCTCGTGTACATCGGCATCTCCCCCGCGCTCAGGGGGAGCGGTGTGGGATCGGCCGTGCTGAGCCGGGCGCTGCGCGCGGTGCGCGGCATCGACGCGGACGAGGTGACGTGCGCGGTGGACCGCGCGAACGCGCCGGCGTTGCGGTTGTACGAAGCGTTGGGGTTCGAGGAGTTCACGGGTCGCGCGGCGTTTGTGAAGCGTGTGCAGCGCTGAGCGTGTTGAGCCGCCTGGACCTGCGCGGTTTTCCACGGGAACCGTGTGCACAACTGTCATCGCGTGGATCGTGTGCGGATGAAATTCTTTTAAGCGGCGTAAGTCATTGGCTGGACCGATTCGGCGGAGCGGAACAGCGTGTCATTGTGAAGATCGCGTTTGCACGCGCGTGTTCGTGACCGCTATCCTCCGCGTCTCGGCCAGGGATTGGCCGACTCGGGGGACGCGCAGGGCCGCCGCGTTGCACACAACGAACTCTTCGGACGAACCCGGGGGATTGCCCGGTGGTTTGGGGTGTCGGTGCGCGTGGGCCTTGGTTGTTGCGACCCGGCGTGGATGGATTCTTGGCGATCACGGACGAAGGCCCGGCGGGTCGGCGATGGGTGCGCTCTGGACGGGCGGGCCCGGGCCCGCTGCGAGTCGGTGTGGGTGCTTGCGTCCGCGTCGGCGTCAGGACGGCCATGGCACGGAAGAAGGTGTGACCGGTGGATATGTGTCACGCACGCGGAATCGACACCCGGCACGACGCGCGGGGGTTCGGTTCGGCAGGGATCGCTCAGAGGGACCTCCCCCGCGCGGGGGCGCCGACCGTCGGCGACCCCCCGCGTGACGGGCGGTTCGGTCGCGTTGTCAGCCGGCTGACGAGCGAGATCGGGTCCGACCGGGTGCGAAAGTACCTGGGCGAGCGCCCGTCGCTGCGTCTGACGGGCGGCGCGGTCGAGGTGTGCGTGCCCAACCGGACCGCCGCGGAGCTCCTGAACCGGGGTGTGGGCGACGGGCTGCGGCGTGCGATCGCGGACGAGTTCGGCGGCGCCGGCGTGCGCGTCCGCGTCCGCACGCCCGATCCTGTGGTCAGGGCGCCGGCGGTGCAGACACCGGCGCAGCCGGCACCCCCACCATCGCCGGGGCGTGCCCCGCGCGAGCGGCGCGTCATGCGGACGCTCGACTCGTTCGTTGTTGGCGAGTCCAACCGGCTGGCGCACGCGGCGGCGGTGCGCGTCGCCGAGGCGCAGGTCCAGGACGCGTTCGCGCCCTTCGTCGTGCACGGCGGGTGCGGGATGGGCAAGACCCACCTGCTCGAGGGCATCGCGGACCACGCTCGGCGAGTGCAGCCGGGGCTTCGGGTTCGGATGACGACGGGCGACGCGTTCACGACGGCGTTCGTGGATGCTGTCCGGAATGGCGGGTCGATCGAGGCGTTCCACAGGCAGCACCGGCGCGTGGACCTGCTTTGTGTGGACGACGCGCACTTCCTCGCCGGGCGCGAGGCGACGCAGAACGAGCTGCTGCACACGCTCGAGGCGCTGCGGTCGGTCGGGTCGCGGGTGGTGCTCGCGACGGACGCGCACCCGCTCGAGGTGAAGAAACTGAGCGAGGCGCTGACGTCGCGGCTGATTTCCGGGCTGGTCGTGCGGATCGACGCGCCGGGCGCGGACCTGCGTCGTGAGCTCATCGCCCGTGGTTCGGCGAAGCGTGGCATGACGCTCGAGACCGGCGCGCTCGAGTTGCTCGTGGAGCGGACGGAGCGCGGCGGCACGGGGCAGAGCCCGCGCGAACTCGAGGGCACGCTCGCGCAGGTGCACGCGGTCTGGTCGCTGTCGCGGGGGGTGCGCGGGCCCGTGGGCGTCTCCGATGTCGAGCGGGCGTTGAACCTGCGGTCCCCCGAGCGTGGCTCGGTGAGCCGGGGTCCGATCCCCCTCGACCGGGTCGTGCGGCGGGTGTGCGACGAGGTGGGCGTCGATCAGACCGAGCTGTTCGGACGCGGGCGGGCGCGGCGGGTGGTGCTGGCGCGGTCGCTGGCGGTGCTCGTCGCGCGGCGGGTCTCTGGCGCGAGCTACCCGGAGATCGGGCGGGCGATGGCGCGGGGGAACCACTCGACCGTCATCACGCAGATGAAGACGATCGAGGGGCGGATCGCCAAGGGCGAGACGGTCTCCGCGGCGTCGGTGCTGGACGGATTGAGCTACGCTGAGGCTGCCGACCGGGTCGAACGCGCGGTGCGTCGGGGCGACTGACCGCGTCGATCGGGGCGGCGCCCACGGAAGGGGACGCCTTGAAGACCGAGATCCCGCTGTCGAGCCCGGATATTGGCGACCTGGAACGCCGGCTGGTGATGGAGGTGCTCCATTCCGGGCGGCTGTCGATCGGGCCCATGGTCGAGCGGTTCGAGCAGATGGTCGCGCAGCGGGTGGGCACGCGGCACGCCGTCGCGGTGAGCTCGGGGACGGCGGGGCTCACGCTGATCATGGCGGGCTTGGGCATCGGGCCGGGCGACGAGGTGATCACAACGCCGTACTCGTTCATCGCGTCGAGCAACGTGATCGTGCACGCCGGCGCGACGCCCGTGTTTGTGGATGTGTGCCCGACGAGCCTGAACCTGGACCCGAAGCTGGTCGAGGCGGCGATCACGCCGAACACGCGCGCGATCCTGGCGGTCGAGGCGCTCGGAAACCCGACGCACATGGACGCGCTGGCGCGGCTGGCGGCGAAGCACGAAATCCCCCTGATCGAGGACTCGTGCGAGGCGCTTGGCACGGTGCACAAGGGGCGTGCATGCGGGGCGTTCGGGCGCGCGGGGGTCTTCGGTTTTTACCCCAACAAGCAGATCACGACGGGCGAGGGCGGCGTGGTCGTGACGGACGACGAGCGGCTCGCGGACGCCTGCCGGAGCCTGCGGAACCAGGGTCGGGCCGTCGGGCGCGCGGGGACGGCGAACGGGCAGAACCAGACGGGGAGCTGGCTCGAGCACGAGCGGTTCGGGTTCAACTTCCGGATGAACGAGCTTGCCGCCGCGCTCGGGGTGGCGCAGATGAAACGGCTCGACGAGCTCATCGAGCGGCGCCAGCACGTGGCTTCGGCGTACCTGGCTCGCCTGAGCGGGGTCCGCGAGCTGGTGCTGCCCACGGTGGACCCCGAGACGTTCATGAGCTGGTTTGTCTTCGTGGTGCGTCTCGGGCCCGACTACTCGGGCGAGGAGCGGGACCGGGTGATCCGGGGCTTGCGGACGCACGAGGTGGGGTCGGCGGCGTACTTCCCGTGCATCCACCTGCAGAAGCCCTACCGCGACAAGTTCGGATTCCGTGAGGGCATGTTCCCGATCGCGGAGTCGGCGGGCCGGCGGTCGCTGGCGTTGCCGTTCCACACCCGGCTGACGGAGCGGGAGGTGGAGATGGTGGCCCAGACGCTGGAGGTCATGATCCGGCGCGAGGACCTGACGCGGGCGTGAGTGACCTCAGCGAGCCGCGACCGGGAGGGAGCGGCCTTGCTCTGACCAAGAGAATCTGGACCGCTCGCTTCCGCTCGCGGCTCGTGCGGGGGGTCAGGGCTTGCCCGCCGGGGTGTGCGGGCTAGGATTGCGGCCCTGTCAGGAGACCTGCCATGCCGTACGAGTGCCATTACACCGGGAAGAAGACGTCGTTCGGCAAGAAGCGGTGCTACCGCGGCCAGAAGATCACCAAGGGTGGTTTCGGTCTGAAGCCGACGGGCATCACCCGGCGGACGTTCAAGCCCAACCTGCAGAACGTGACCGCGCTCGTCGATGACGGCAAGGGGAACAAGGTCGCCAAGCGGATCAAGGTGTCCGCGGCTGCGATCCGGGCGGGGCTCGTTGAGAAGCCGCTGAAGCGGAAGTACGGGTACACCCGCGATCAGAAGCAGTCGGACGACTGATCCCGGCTGATGAGCCTGCGAAGGAATGAGCCCGCCGAACGGCGGGTTTTTCGTGCGCCGGCGGAATCCGCGTAGACTGGTGCTCAGGAGTGTGACGCGATGATGTGTTCGAGGTGCGGCGAGCGCGAGGCGACGATCCACGAGGTCGTGATCGACTCGGACGGCGAGCGCGCCGAGGAGCACCTGTGCGAGGTGTGCGCCCAGGAGGCGGGCGTGAACTCGAACGTGCAGGTGCCGATCGCGCAGCTGATCAGCTCGTTCGTGGTCGCCGAGCCCGGGAGCGAGCCCGAGCCGGCGCGGGCGCGCCCGGGCGGGTCGTGCTCGTCGTGCGGGCTGACGTACGGGGACTTTCGGAAGACGGGGTTGCTCGGGTGCGAGTCGTGCTACGACGCGTTTGCCGATCGGCTGACGCCCCTGTTGCAGCGGGCGCACGAGGGCGGGACGCACCATGTGGGTCGTTCGCCCGCGCGGGGCGCGGGGGTGAAGACGATCGGGGCGAGCGAGGCGGCGGCGCGGGTGGCGCAGCTGCGTCGTCAGCTCGCCGAGGCGGTGCGGAACGAGCGGTACGAGCGTGCGGCGCAGCTGCAGCGTGAGATCGACGGGATCGAGACGATCCGCGGTGACGGGGGGACGGGCTCGTGAGGGGTGACATGGGCGGGCTGCCCGCGTTCGAGTCCGACACCGAGTGGCTGCGTGGCGAGGGCGCGGCGTGCGACGTAGTGATGTCGTCGCGGGTGCGTTTGGCGCGCAATCTCGCGGGCATCCCGTTTGCGCCGAAGATGAGCGATGATGATCGCGAGGAGGTGCTCGAGCGCAGCCGGGCGCAGATTCTTGCGGGGGGCGTGCACCCGAAGGTCATGTGGATCGACCTGCGGCAGATCAGCCCGCTGGAGCGGAGTGTGCTCGTCGAGCGGCAGTTGATCTCGGGGCAGCTCGCGTCGGGCAAGGCGTTCGGGCATTCGGGCGGCGGGCGCGGCGCGGGCGAGAAGCGGGCCCGGGGCGTCGCGGTCGGGCTGCCGGACGAGCGGCTGTCGATCATGGTCAACGAGGAGGACCACCTGCGGATCCAGGTGATCCGGTCTGGGCTGGGGCTGGCACAGGCGCTCGAGGAGGTCGTCCGGGCAGACGACGCTCTCGAGGCGGGGCTGGACTACGCGTTCGGCGCGCGGTTCGGGTACCTGACGTGCTGCCCGACGAACGTGGGCACGGGTGCGCGGTTCAGCGTGATGATGCACCTGCCCGGCCTGCGCCTGACGGGCGAGATCGAGAAGGTGAAGCGGGCGGCGGACGACATGGGGCTCGCGGTGCGCGGGTTTCACGGGGAGGGGTCCGAAACCACGGGTGATCTGTATCAGCTGAGCAACCAGACGACCCTGGGCAAGAGCGAGCGGGTGCTGCTGAGCGAGATCGAGCGTGAGATTGTGCCCCGCGTCGCGGATTACGAGCGGCACGCGCGGCGGGTGCTCACGGAGCGCCGGCGCGAGGTGCTCGAGGACCAGGTGCACCGGGCGATCGGGACGGGCCTGCACGCCAGGCTGCTCGCGACGGGCGAGGCGATGGCGGTGCTCAGCGCGGTGCGGCTGGGCGCGGTGCTGGGCGTGGTCGAGGGGATCGATCAGTCGGCGGTGAACGCGCTGATGCTCGCGGTGCAGCCGGCGCACCTGCAACGGGTGCTCGGGCGAGAGCTCAACCAGCAGGAACGCAAGGGCGAGCGGGCGACGCTTGTTCGCGAGCGTCTGGCGCGGGCGCTCGGGGCGGGATGAGCTCGGGCGGTGGGTTTGTGTGGCCGCCGCGCGATGCGGGCGACGAGACCGCCCCACCGCTGCCGGATGAACAGCACGGTCAACGGGCCGGCGAGAGCGCGTTCGAGCGATTCGAGCGGGTGTGGCTCGGCGTTGAGTCGCGGTCGTTCGGGCGCCGTGCGGCGCTCGAGGGGTGGGCGCCGGCCGGGATCGCGTGCTGGCGGTGCGGGACGGGCGTCGGGGCGCACGAGGCGGACGGCGACGGGTGCTCGTGGTGTCGGGGCAAGAGGCTCGCGTGGGACCGGTTCGTGCGTGTGGGGCCGTACGGCGGGATGCTGCGCGACGCGATCCTGGAGCTGAAGTTTGAGCGGTTCCGGCGGACGGGTGACGACCTCGGGCGGATGATCGGCGCGGCGATCGGTGCGGAGCTGGACCGGCGGGGCATCGAACCGGGGTCGTGCGTGCTGGTGCCCGTGCCGACGAGCTGGCGGAACCGGATGAAGCGCGGCGTGGACCACACGGCGGTGCTCGCGCGGGGTGCCTCGGCGGCGAGCGGCGTGCCGATCGGGCGGGTCTTGCGCCGGCGACACGGGCCGACCCAGACGAGTGTGCCGGCGAGCAACCGTCGGGCGAACGTGCGGGGGCGGATCCTGGCCCGGCGTGGGGTTCGGGCGGAGGTTTGCGAGGGCGGCGTGGTGATCGTGCTCGACGACATCCGGACGACCGGGGCGACGCTGATGGAGGCGTGCCGGGCGGTTCGGGGGGTGTTGGCGGGCGGAAAAACGGAAGAATTGGTGTGGGCGGCGTCGGTGGCGGTGACGCCGGAAGTCACGCGGCGGGAAGGGGCTGCGGGCGTTGAGCGCGAGGAAAGTGGTGCTGAATCTTGAAAAGTTGGGCGGTGGTTTTGACCTCGCTTGGGTGGGTGCTACGATCTCCCTCGCCGCTTCACGGAGCGGCACGGTGTGAACCGCGGCCGGATGGCTTGCAGGCACGCCCCTCTTTGGCAAGTGAACAGCTGGGTCCACCGCGAGAATGTGCGGCCCCGACACCGGTGCACAACCGGGCTCTCTGGCGAGGGCGGTCGTGGTCGAAAAATAGCTGAACGGAAGGGTTTCACAGCCCGGATGTTCGTCTCACATTCTTGTGCTAGTGGATGTGCCCTTTCGGGTCGAGGTCTTCGGAGCTCGGCTCGGAAACATAAACACTTTGAGTGTTGAGATAGCACCCCGGGTCTTTAGTCGGACTCGGGGGCGTCTTGAGGGTGACTTCAAGACGTTTATGACCGGCCCAACACGCCCTCTCCGGAGGAACGGTTGGGTTGGCCGGATCACTTCGTTTGAAGCAATCAACGGCAGCTTTCGGGTTGTTGTTGTGCAACAAGCATCAATTGAAGAGTTTGATCCTGGCTCAGATTGAACGCTGGCGGCATGGCTAAAACATGCAAGTCGAACGATTGAAAGTGGCGAAAGGGCGAGGAATACGATCGAACGTACCCCGAGGTGGGGGATAGCGTCGGGAAACTGACGGTAATACCCCATGTCCTCTACGGAGAAAAGGTTTACCGCCTTGGGAGCGGCGATCGTCCTATCAGCTTGTTGGTGAGGTAACGGCTCACCAAGGCGAAGACGGGTAGCGGGTGTGAGAGCATGACCCGCCGCATCGGGACTGAGACACTGCCCGGACTCCTACGGGAGGCTGCAGTAACGAATCTTCCGCAATGGGCGAAAGCCTGACGGAGCAATGCCGCGTGTGGGATGAAGCGTCTTCGACGTGTAAACCACTGTCAGGGAATAGAAACACTGATCATTCCCAGAGGAAGGGCCGGCTAATTCCGTGCCAGCAGCCGCGGTAATACGGAAGGCCCGAGCGTT
>JAUHXM010000057.1 GCA_030426605.1 Phycisphaerae bacterium
CGCCGGGCGATGTCGCGGACCTTCTCGGTGCCCGCGATCGCGACGGCGTCCTCGGCCGCGGCCTGTGTCCGATTCTCGAGCACACCGGCGAGCAAATCCGCGTGGGCATGGACACGCTCGAGCTCGCGCGGCACAACGATCAACGTCAGCTGGTGACGCGCCCACAACGCCACACCCATCGAGACAACCCCGACGAGCAGCAACGCGGTGATCATGATGCGGCGCACGATCATGGACGTCACCTCAGCCGGAACGCGGTCAGCGACGGGCGGAGCGTATCTGACGTCGGCGATCCCGTGTCAGCGAGTCCACGCGGAGGAATACAGATTCCTACATAACAACCTACGCAATCGGTGTCCGACCGCCTGATCAGGGGCGGCCGTTGCCGGGAAACACGCAACCCACGGCGCCGCACCGCGCACCCCCGCGCCCGAACTCCGCGTCTCGAACACGAACGACGCCGCGCACAAGCGCGCGGATCATCCGACTCGCGCGGATCCGCGATCCCGGCATGAACCCGCAACCGAAACGGGGGTGATCCCTCCCGATCGGGCCCGCGCACCTCCGTAAAAACGAACGCGAGCGAGGACCGATGCGTCCTCGCTCTGCTCGGTGCAACTCGGTGCGAGCCGCGGAAGTGACCCCAGGGGGATTCGAACCCCCGTTACCAGGATGAGAACCTGGTGTCCTGGACCAGACTAGACGATGGGGCCTGGTTGTCGGGACCCGTCGGGCCCGGTCTCTATCTTCCCGGGCTCCCGGCCCGGGTCAACCCCGCGTCACGCAGACGCCAGCGATCGACGCAGCCTCGAGAACGCATACACCGCCGCCTCGGCCTCCGAACCCCCCACCACGGCGCCCGCGGGCGATCCCGACGCGTCCGCCCACGCCGCCCGGTAGCACTCAAAGAGCTGGATATGCGTCACGCTCAGCGTGAACCCCGCCGCCTCGAACTCACGCCGGATCGTCTCGAACGACGGGATCCACCGCCCGTCCGGCGCGGCTTCGCACCCGGACGAGTCCAGCGCCGACCACCCGGTCTCGTACAGCTCATCGATCGCGATCGTGATGCTCATGCCGTGCTCCCTCGCCCCGGCACACCCGGGGCATCACCCACAGATCGGCCCGATCGGGCGAAGTCGGGCGGCGATAACCACCCCGGACCCAACGCGAACGACCCCGTTGTGCGTCGCAACCATTGTAGGGGCAACATCCTGCGCCCGCGGCACGCGATGTTTGCACACGCAAACCCGCCCGCTACCCGCCGGGTCGGGCAATCAAAAGCACGATGACGTCGTACACCACGTGCACCCCCACCACGACCCCAAACCCGCGCCAGAGATAGACCACCGCGAAGTACGCCCCCGCGATCGCGAAGAACGCCGCCCGCGTCGGGTCGATCCCCCCGGCGGGAGCCGAAAGGTCGTGGTACGCCGCGAAGGCGAGCGCGGAGACGAGCACGCACCCCACCGCCGCCACCGCCGCGCGCAGGCGGAGCAGATCCGCGAGAATCAGGTGCACCGCCGCGATGAGCACCATGCGGAACAGGAACTCCTCGTACAGCCCCGCGCCGAGCGCCACGGTGAGCCGCTGGGGCCAGGGCCCGTCGAGCACGCTCGCGGCGGTGCCCGGGTCGCTCGCCGCCGCGGCCGCCGCGAGCTCGAGCGTCGCGCCGAGCACCAACAACGGCGTCGCGAGCACCGCCGACTCCGCCGCCATCAACCCGACGGTGCCCGGGCGCACGCGCCACGAGTCGCGCGCCAACACATGCTGCACCGCGAGCACCGCGACGATCGCCAGCGCCGGCAAGTAGAGCCCGAACGCCCCGAACGTCTCGAAGAACGCGACGACGCGCAAGTACGCCGACACCGCCTCGGTGAGCTGCCCCGACTCGTTCGCGAGGTACAACGCCGTGCCCACCTCGCACGCGATCACGAGGGGCAGCACAAACACCAGCACGTGCAGCGGGCGCTTCGACAGCTCGAAGTACCCCGGCGCCATCGCGACGGGTTCGTCCGGCACACGCCGGGGTTTCGTGCTGCCTTCCGTGGCGGGCATCCCAAAAAGATACGAGCCCCGCGAGATGCTCGCGGGGCTCGGGTCGGTCAATCGGTTGTCCCGGGTCGGTTGTCGGGGCTTCAGCCCGCGACCTTCGCCTTCAGGCGCGCGTTCATGCGGCTCTTGCGGCGGGCCGCCTGGTTGCGGTGGATCGGGCCCTTCTGCGCGGTCTTGTCCACGACGGACACCGCCGTGCGGAAGGCGTCCTGCGCTTCCTTGTTGCTGCCGTGGGCGAGCTTGTCGTTGAAGTCCTTGATCGCGTCGCGCATCGCACGCAGACGCCACCGGTTGCGAGCCCGGCGGGCAGCGTTCTGACGGATCCGCTTCTTCGCTGACAGAGAGTGCGCCATGGAGCCAATACCTCGATCTCGGATCTCCCCGGGCCCCCTCGTGGGCATCCCGGGCTGGACCAACATTGTTGGCCCGCCAGCCCCGAAATCAAGAGCCCGCCCCGAACCCTGGTATCCATGCCCCATTTGGGGTATGGTCGGGGCAGAGCCCAGCGGCCCTCCCTTGCCGCGCAGGTGCAGCACTGACGAGAGCCCATGAGCGACCAGAGGACCAGCACGAACCGGTTCCCTTGGATTCGTTGGATGCTGTTCTTGATTGCAACCTTGTTGCTGATGTGGCTACTGACCACAATCTGGCTGAACTACGGATGGCACCGGACCGGCAACGCAGAGCAAGACAACATCGAGATGTCAGTCGATTCGGGATCGTTCCGGCTCATCCGAACCCCGCACAGACATCTCAAGCCTGACACGGGCGATCTGGCGATGACCATCACGTTCATGAAGCGGCCGCTCGTTGATGAGGACGACCCCGGCTTTCTCTGGCAGTGGAACCCGATTCCAAACAATGGGCCCTACTTGCCAGGGGTGGCAGGATCACTCACGACCATACCGCTTTGGCCATACGTCTTCCTGCTGTTCGCCCTGTCCCTGTGGTGGGCGGCGGTCGGCACGATCCGCACGAAAGCCGGTCGTTGCAAGGCCTGCGGGTACGACGCCAGCGGGCTCGGCGTCTGCCCCGAGTGCGGTGCGGACCTCGCCGGCGACGCGGCGAGCCCCGAGCCCCCGCCCGCAGACCCGGGCCCGTGATCGCCCCGAGCGGGATCCGCCCGCGCCGCTTGCCGGGCATCCGGGCGGGGCATACCGTCCCCTCTGCACGACGCGGGTGTAGCTCAACTGGATAGAGCACCTGACTACGGATCAGGAGGTTGAGGGTTCGAATCCTTCCACCCGTGCTTGAGAAACGCTCTTGAGGTCGCCTCAAGGGCGTTTTTGATTCCGCCCCCGCCCTCCCGGGGCGTTCGCTGACCAGTTCCGTGCCGTCGCGCCGCGGGCCCCGCCGCCCGCGTGCGGTATCCCTGCCGAGACCCAGTCCATGTCCGAGATCACGATCCGACTGCCCAAGTTTGTCCGGGTCCGCCCGAAGGTCTTCGACCTCCGGTCGGGCGTCAGCGGGTCCGCGCGGGCCGACGTCCTCTCCGGCGTCACCGTCGCGCTCGCGCTCATCCCCGAAGCGGTCGCGTTCGCCTTCGTCGCGGGAGTGCCCCCGCTCGTCGGGCTCTACGCCGCGTTCATCATGTGCCTGATCACCTCCGTCTTCGGCGGGCGCCCCGGGATGGTCTCCGGCGCCACCGGCGCGATGGCGGTCGTCGTCGTCGGGCTCGTCAGCACGCACGGCATCGGGTACCTCTTCCCGGCGGTCGTCCTGTGCGGGCTCATCCAGATCACCGTCGGCGTGCTGCGCCTTGGCAAGCTCATCCGCATCGTCCCCCACCCCGTGATGCTCGGGTTCGTCAACGGGCTCGCGGTGGTCATCCTGCTCGCGCAGTTCGGGAGCTTCAAGACGCTCGGGCCCACGGGCGCGCTCGAGCTCGTCTCGGGTTCGACCCTCTGGATCATGCTCGCGCTCGTCGCCGTCACGATGGCGATCATCGCGTTCCTGCCCAGGCTCACGACGGCGGTCCCCTCCACCCTCGCGGCGATCGTCGTGATCGCGTTCGCGGGCCTCGGGATCAACGCGACCCAATCCGACGACCGCCCGGTGCTCACCGTGCGCGACGTGCTGGTGGACAGCACCCGCGCCGCCGCGGTGAACGACGCCCAATCCGCCAAGGACGCGGCGTTGCTCGCGTCGCTCGCCCAGACCATGCCCGAGGGCGTCGAGCCCGTGGTGAAGGCGAACGCGCCCGTCGCGCCGCTGACGCCCGAGGAGACGGACGCCGCGATCGCGTCGGTGGAGGCCGAGACGATCGGCATCGCCGGCGGGCTCCCGCGCCCGACGTGGTGGGACTTCGAGCTCCCCCCCATGAACCTCGAGACGCTCTGGATCATCCTGCCCTTCTCGCTCGTGCTCGCCGGTGTCGGGCTCATCGAGTCGCTCATGACCATGACCCTCGTGGACGAGCTCACCGAGACGCGCGGCAACGGCAACCGAGAGTGCATCGGGCAGGGCGCCGCGAACGTCACCTGCGGGTTCCTCGGCGGCATGGGCGGGTGCGCCATGATCGGGCAATCCCTCATCAACGTGAAATCGGGCGGACGCGGGCGCCTCTCGGGCATCACCGCGGCCCTCGCGATGCTCGCCTTCATCCTGTTCCTGTCGCCCCTGATCGAATCGATCCCCGTCGCGGCGCTCGTGGGCGTCATGTTCATGGTCGTCATCGGGACGTTCGAGTGGACGACCCTGCAGACGTGGAACCGCATCCCCAAGCCCGAGGTCCTCATCATGTTCGTCGTCGCGGGCTACACCGTCGTGATGCACGACCTGGCGACCGCCGTCATCATCGGCGTCGCGCTCTCCGCCCTCGTCTTCGCCTGGAACAAGAGCAAGCACCTGCTCGCGGACGTCAAGTTCAACGAGCACGGCAGCAAGATCTACCAGCTCCACGGCGTCCTCTTCTTCGGCAGCGTCTCACGCTTCCGCGACCTCTTCACCCCCGCCGACGACCCCGACGACGTCGTGATCGATTTCTACTTCTCGCGCGTCTACGACCAGTCCGGGCTCGAGGCGATCAACGCCCTCGCCGAACGCTACGAAAAACTCGGCAAACGCCTGCACCTCCGCCACCTCAGCGACGACTGCCGACGCCTGCTCGACAAGGCGGGCGACCTCGTCGAGGTCAACATCTCCGAAGACCCCCACTACCACGTCGCCACGGACTTCGCCAACAAGCACACGGCGAACGCCTGAACCACATCACGACGCGGCCAACACCAACGGTGTCGCGCGCCTCGATCATGACTTGAAATCAGATTCGCAGCGCCCGAACGAGCACGCCCGCCATGGCGAGCGCCCACCTCGGCGCGCACCGCTCAGCGCGCGTGCTGCGTCTGCCGATCGAACGGGCCCGAGCCCTCGTCCGGCTCGACCCCCTCGAGCCCATCCAGAACGTGCTCGAACAACCCCTCGTCCATCGGCTCCGCGAGGCGGATCGCGATGATGTGCGACCGCCCCGGCCCGGGCTCGGACCGCACCACAACACCCATCAAGGGGGTGCGGAGCCCGTCGACATGCGCCCTCGCACCGACTTCGATGGGACACAGCGCCACGCAGCACACCCCGCGCCGGGACAGGTTCTTCAGCCGCGCCGTGACCGGCTCTTCCCCCGAATCAATCGAGATGCTGATGACCCCCTCACATCGGGTGCGCGGGTACGACCTCTCATCCATACCAGATCGCTCCTGTGATCTTCTGGCGTGACCGCCGTGCACCCAGCCCGGTGCGCGCGGCGCAATATCTTCGGGTGCGATACGTGACCGATCGAGCAAGCGCCCCCACCGCCCAACCAAATTGGGTCATATGACCCACACCGCTCAGAGCCGTCGAAGCCCCGCGTGGTGCGGACGCAGCCCGATGTCGCGTGCGAACAACGACAACCCACAACGACCCTCGATCCCCAGCTTCCGCGTGAGCTCAGACTGGAAGCGCCGGATCGTCTTCACCGAGCGGTGGATCCGGGCGGCCACGTCCGCCGCACGCATCCCCTGCCCGAAGTACGCCAGCACCTCGAGCTCCCGGGCCGAGAGATGATCAAGATCTCCCAGGTCGATGTAGTCAGCCTCGTCCACCTCCGGCATCGCGCCCACGCCCAGCGGCGCGAGCCGCGTGATCACCAGCATCTCCGTGACCGAGCCCGTCGCGTCGCACGAAGGCACGTACGTCGATCGCACCCGCTTGCCATTCCACAACGCCGACCCCAGGGCGCGCGAACGCGTCGTCGAGACGAGCTCGAACATCGCCGCCATCCGCTCGGCGAACGCCGACGGGACGACATCCCGCAGCGACCGCCCCGTCAGCTCCGAGGCGGGTCGCCCGGCGATCATCGCCGCCGCGTACGCACCCACGAAGCTCAACTCCAGCTCGCGCGTCAACGCCCAGGCGACCTGCCCGGGATCGGCGTCGAGCGCTTCCCACTCGATCGAGCGCTGCCGTTGCGTGATGGTTGGAACCGTTTCCATTGGCATGATGATATCTATTATCGATAATGGGTAACCGAGAATCAAGAAGATTATGCTCTTGATCAATGCTTGATGACCTGACAAAATCCGATCAAATCCGCGCAGAGCTCCTCCGACAGATGATCGAAGGCCGATACGGCCCCGGAGACCGCCTCCGAGAGCTCCACCTCGCCGAGGAATTCGGCACCAGCCAGGGCCCCGTCCGCGAGGCGCTCCGGTCCCTCGCCGCCCGCGGCGTCGTGGAGATCCGCCCGCACCGCGGCGCCACCGTCCGGTCCCTCACCATCGAGGAGATGCACGAGAGCCTGCAGGTGCGCGCGTGCCTGGAGCAATACGCCGCCGAACTCTGCGCCCAGTCGCCCAACTTCGATCACGCAGAGTTGTCCCGCATCGTCGAGCACGCCATCCATGTCGCGCAGTCGGCCGACAACGCCGCGTACGTCCGGGCCGACCTGATGTTCCACCGCGCGATCGTCCACGGGGCCGGCAACGGCATCCTCGCCGCGGTCTGGTCCGACATCGATCAGGTCAGCCGGATCAGGTACGTCTCCACACGCGTCGAGATTCCGATGGGCTCGATGCTCCCGCTGGCGAAGCAGCACGCCGCGGTCGCCGAGCAGATCCGCCTCGGGAACCCCGAGCGGGCCGGCGAACTGCTCCGCCAACATGTCGAGTTCGCGGCCCAAACGCTCAACACACTCATGTCCGCGTCGTCCGAACGCCCACCCAGCTGAACCGCGACCCTCGCCCGAGGCGCCGCCCGATTGATTCACGCAAGGCGACAAGGGCCCCGGCACCAATGCAACCCCTCCACATCCATCACGCCGACAACCTGCCGCTCATGCGATCGTGGCCCGACGCGTCGTTCGAGCTCATCTACGCCGACCCCCCGTTCAACACGGGCAAGCCCCAGACCCGCGATCGGACGAAAGCCGTCCGCGACGAGACCGGCGACCGGACCGGGTTCGCCGGCGTCCGCTACCGCACCGTCAAAGTCGGCACGGAATCGTTCGCCGACGCCTTCGACGACTACCTCGCCTTCCTCGAACCCAGGCTCATCGAGATCCGCCGGCTGCTCACGCCCACGGGCAGCTTCCTCCTCCACCTGGACTACCGCGAGGTGCACTACGCCAAGGTCCTGCTCGATCAGATCTTCGGGCGGGCCTCGTTCATCAACGAGATCATCTGGGCCTACGACTTCGGCGGCCGGTCGCGCTCGCGCTGGTCACCCAAGCACGACACCATCCTCTGGTACGCGAAGGACCCGAAGCACTACACATTCAACTACGACGCCATCGACCGGGTGCCCTACATGGCCCCCTCCCTCGTCGGCCCTGAAAAAGCCAAACGCGGCAAAACCCCCACCGACACCTGGTGGCACACCATCGTCAGCCCGACCGGCCACGAAAAGACCGGCTACCCCACGCAGAAGCCCCTGGGCGTGATCGAGCGAATCCTGCGCGTCCACTCCACCCCGGGAGACCGCGTGCTCGACCCATTCGCGGGCTCAGGAACAACAGGCGAGGCGGCGTTGAAGCACGGACGATCCGCCACCCTGATCGACGCTTCACACGCCGCCGTCCGCGTCATGTCCGAACGCCTGGCCCGGTTCGACCCGACCATCCACCGCCCGACGCCGGTCCCCCCCAACGGGTGAGAACGAGCCCGCTCGACAAATCTACAAAGAAATCCGACCGACCCGTGTGAGTGGGCGGGGCGGTTGCCGCTCATTCATCCAGAGCGTGTCGAACGAGGGGGGACGCCGGGTGCGCGTCGCCGTGCCACAGAATCGCCACGCTCACAGGAGAACCACGATGAAACACGCACTTCGAGCGGCGCTCTTCGGCGGCGCGATCTGGTGTGCCGGACACGCGGACGCCGGCGATACGTACACCGTCTTCGGCCCGTCCGCGGCCGCCACCGGCGACAACTACTACAACTGGAGTTCCGTCGCCCCCAGCTACCTCGCGGCGCTGTACAGCACGCTGCACAGCACAAACTACTTCGCAAACGCCTACGCGACCGTGGACGCCAAGACCCGCGCGTACAGCTTCGACTACCTCGGGTGCTGCGACACCATCCAGCGGGCCGACTGCATCATCTCGCCGTGGTGGAGCGACGCCGACATCACCGGCTACGAAGCCTTCGTCGCCGCGTACCACTTCCTCAGCAATGGCAAGGACCTGCTGCTCTTCAACGACGACTCGAGCCACGACTACATCGCCCAGTACCTCGGAATCCCGACCCTCGACGGCGGCGGGGCGAGCTGGACCGGCACGGGCTTCCCAATCCAGGGCCCGTTCGGCAACCCCGGCACCGTCGCGGCGGCCGGCAACATCGGCCACCTGGACAACCTGAGCGTCCAGGCGTCTGGCGGGCAGATCCTCGCGACCAACGCCTCCGGGCAGGCGACCGTCGCGTTCTGGGATCACAACGACTACGCACCGGGCGCTGGTCGCATGCTGATCGTGACCGACGTTGACACCGTCAGCACCGCCTTCGGCCTCGCGAGCTACTCCCCCCCCAACGCCAACGGTCGGTTCGCGCTCAATCTCATCGCCGGCATGATCGGCGCCGAAGGGTGCAACAAGGCCGACTGCGACAAGAACGGCATCCTCAACTTCGACGACATCGACTGCTTCGTCGACGGCTTCCTGAGCGGCTGCCCGTAACCACACGCACACACCGCGGGCACGACCCGCGATACGCACAAGGACCCTTGCCATGAAAAACACACTCAAAGCCTGCTTGTTCGGCGGCGCCATCTTCACGGCGGGCTACGCCGACGCCGGCGACACATACCGCATCTACGGGCCCGGCGCGGCCGACGTCCACAGCTACGGCTACGCCATCGGCACACCGTACACCGCGCCGCTCGTCGACACGCTCACGAACCCGTACATCTTCTCGCACTGGGCGGCGTACTTCGATGCAAAGATCATCGTCAGCTCCTGGGTCAACCTGGACAGCAACGAACTCCAGTTCGGTGATTGCCTGCTCTCACCCTGGTGGTTCGATTCCTACGCGACGCTCGCCGAACTGCAAGCGGCCCAGTACCACTTCCTCAACGGCGGAGACCTGATCCTCTTCAGCGACTCCAACTACACCGACGCCATCGCCGATTACCTCGGCCTGCCCGTGCAGAACTACGCGAGCGACGGCGCCATGAACGGAACCGGATTCCCGTTCGACGGGCACTTCGGCGACGCGACGGGCGCCTACGCGTCCGGCTCCATCGGCTTCCTGAACCCCGTGGACGTCGCGCTGAACAACGGCCAGATCCTCGCCACCAACGGCGCCGGCCAGATCCTCGTCGCCTTCTGGGACGACAACCAGTACGCCCAGGGCGCCGGCCGCATGATCATCGTGACCGACGTCAACACCGTCGCCGGCGGCTTCGGCGGGTGGGACTACAGCAACCTCAACAACCCCAACACACGCTTCGCGCTCAACATCGTCGCCGGCATGATCGGCGAGGAACCCTGCAACGACGCCGACTGCAACGCCGACGGCATCCTCAACTTCGACGACATCGACTGCTGGGTCGATTCGTTCCTCGGCGGCTGCAGCTAAACAACCCAGCCCGTGCGCTCGCTCAGGCGAGCGCACTCATACATCGGCCCGTGTTCCGCTCGCGGAACGCGGGCCTTTGTCATGCCCGAACAGAATCCCCCACGAACGGGGACCGTCATCTCGGCAAAATCCCAGCCATTTCAGCCGATTCCCCCGATGTCGCTCCGTGCGCCCCCCGTTTCTGGTCTACTGGACGTGCCTTCGGCGTTGGTGCTCGGGGAGAGGTTGGGGCAGGCGTTCTGCCGCCCAAACGCCAACGCCGGGGAACCAGGAGCACGCACATGAAAAATTGCATGAAAGCCGCCCTCTTCGGCGGCGCCATCTACGCCGCCGGTATCGCCAACGCCGACAACACCTACCGCATCGACGGGCCCAGCTCCGTCGCCTCACCCTCGAACTACGGGTATGCCTGGGACGGTCTGAGCCCATACGGCGCCTACGTGGCCCCATTCCGCGCCGCCATCGAGAACAACTACAACTTCTCGCACTTCGTTTCCTATGTGGACACCAAGGTCATCACCGGCGACTTCGACTACCTCGACATCAACACGCTCTGGGTCTCCGACTGCATCATCTCACCCTGGTGGTTCGATTCCGACTGCACCCCGGGCCCCACCGGCTCGGAGAACACCTACCAGGCCTACGTCGCGGCGTACCACTTCTGGAACGGCGGCGACCTCATCCTCCTCAACGATTCCAACTACACCGACGCCATCGGCGACTTCCTCGGCGTGCCCACGCAGAACGGGAATGGCCCCGCGCCCATCTCCGGCACCGGGTTCCCCTTCGACGGGCCCTTCGGCACGCCCGCCTCGGTGAACTTCGCCGGCTCGGTCGGGTCGCTGAGCATCGTGGACGTCTTCAACACCGGCGGGCAGGTCTTCGCCGTGGACGGCTCGGGCAACCCGACCGTCGCGTTCTGGGAGCAGGACGCCTATTCGCCCGGCTCGGGCCGCATGATCATCGTCACCGATGTAAACACGATCGGCGACTCCGGGGGCACCGCGCAGTATTCCCCGCTCAACGACAACGGGCGGTTCGCGCTCAACCTCGTCGCGGGCATGCTCGCCGAGAACAAACCGGGCGGCGCCGACTGCGACAAAAACGGCGTCCTCAACATCGACGACATCGACTGCTTCGTCGATTCCTTCCTCAACGGCGAACTCTAACCCCCCCAGACTGCCTCCCAAACCGAACCTCGCCGGGCCCGCGTCCTCTGACGCGGGCCTTTTTTGTCATTCCTTCTGACGCCGGGATCCCACTTTCTGCTCTACTGGCCGATCGGAGCGCCGGAAGCGAGAGGGCTCGTGCGGGCCACCCGGGTTCCGATCAACACGAAGGACCGCATCATGAAGCGTTCGATCAAAACCGCCCTCTTCGGCGGCGCCATCTTCGCCGCGGGCATCGCCCAGGCCGACGGCACCTACATCATCTACGGGCCCAGCGCCGCCGCCTCGTCCAACAGCGGCGGGTACAACTGGGAGAACGGCTCGGCCACCCAGGACTTCCGCGCCGCCCTGGACAGCCCCTACAACTTCGGCAAGTTCGAGCACTACGACACCGTCGACACCCGCATCATCACCCGCGAGTTCGGCTCCGTGAATCTCAGCCTGTACCACGCCGCCGACTGCATCATCTCCCCGTGGTGGTGGGACAATGACGTCGCCAACAGCGCCGGCTCCTTCGCCGCGTACCGGATTAGCTATCTGTTCCAGCATGGGACCGACCTGATCCTTCTCAGCGACTCGCCCTACGCCGACGCCATCGGCGAGTACCTGGGCGTGCCCACCCAGTACGGAGGCACCACCGTCGCCATCTCGGGCACCAGCTTCCCCTTCGACGGGCCCTTCGGCACCGCCGCCAGCCCCAACCTCGCATACTCCGTCGGCTACCTCAACCCCGTGGACATCACAAACACCGGTGGCGAGGTCCTCGCGACCGACACCCTCGGTCGCCCCGTTGTCGCCTTCTGGGAACAGGACGCCTTCTCGCCCGGCTCGGGCAAGATGCTCATCGTCACAGACGTCAACAGCTTCACCACCGCCGCCGATTACGGCGCGATGAACGACAACGCCAAGTTCGCGCTCAACTGTGTCGCGTTCATCCTCGCAGAAAACACCAAGCCCGGCGGCGCCGACTGCGACAAGAACGGCGTCCTCAACATCGACGACATCGACTGCTTCGTCGATTCCTTCCTCAACGGCGAGCTCTAACCCCCCCAGCCTGACCCCACAGGGCCCGTGTCTGCAGACGCGGGCCCTTTTTTATTACATCCCACTTACCTCTCACCCCCCTTTTGGTTCTACTGGGCGATCGAGCCACGGGGGAGTGAGACCGGCACGCGTGGGGCCGCCCGGGTTCCGACCAGTCCAAAGGACGACACGATGAAACGCACGATCAGAGCCGCCCTCTTCGGCGGCGCCATCTTCTCCGCCGGCATCGCACAGGCCAACGACACCTACCGCATCGATGGGCCCAGCACCGTCGCCGCGCCGAGCAGCGGCGGATACGCCTGGGACGGCGCGTACATGTCCGGCTTCCGAGGCACGCTCCATGACTACAACCTCTTCTCGCATTACTTCGCGACCGTGGACGCCAACATCATCACCGGAGACTTTGATTACCTCAACGTCAGCATCCTCCGCGTGGCCGACTGCATCATCTCACCCTGGTGGCTGGACTCGGATATCACGTTCTTCGAGACCTACGCCGCCGCCCACCACTTCATCCGTGGCGGCGACCTCATCCTCTTGAACGACTCGAGCTACGCCGACGCCATCGGCCAGTACCTCGGCGTTCCCACCATCAACAACGCCGCCGTCCCGGGATTCACGGGGACAGGCTTCCCCTTCGACGGACCGTTCGGTGTCGTCGGTGCCGTGAACACCGCAGGCAGCGTCGGGCACCTCGACCCCGCGGACGTCGCCCTCAACGGCGGGCAGGTCCTCGCCACCAACGCCGCCGGCCAGATCACCGCCGCCTTCTGGGAAAGAGACGCCTTCGGCCCGGGCACGGGCAAGATGATCATCGTCACCGATGTCAACAGCATCGGCGACTTTGCCGGCACCGCGCAGTACTTCCCGCTCAACGACAACGGACGCTTCGCCCTCAACCTCGTCGCCGGCATGATCGCCGACACCAAGACCGGCGGCGCCGACTGCGACAAGAACGGCGTCCTCAACATCGACGACATCGACTGCTTCGTCGACTCGTTCCTCAACGGCGAGCTCTGAGCGCCCGCCCTCCCCACCAATGACAAGGGCCCGCGCCACCCGGCGCGGGCCCTCTCTCGTTCACCGTCCGCCGATCAGCGGAGCGTCAGCAGCTCGCGGTAGCTCGGCATGGGCCACAGCTCACTCGCCACACGCCCCTCGAGCTCGTCGCCCAGCGCCCGCAAATCGTCCATGAGCGGGTGGACGTGGGCGTGGACGTACGCGGCCGCGTCCTTCGCCCCCCCGTGCTCCTGGTCGATCGCCCGCTCAAACTCTTCGAGCTTGTCGCGGAACCGATCCACGAGCCCGACAAAGTTCTCCAGCTCGCTGAAGATGCCGCCCGAATCCACGCCAGCGCCCTGCGTCGCGCCGACCGTCTCAGCAAGACGCCGCTGGTGCTCGTGCGCCGCGGGGAGGATCATCTGCCGCGCGATGAGCGCCATCTGCTCCGCCTCGATCTGGCACTGCATCTCGTACTTCTCGTACATCACCTCGATCCGCGAGTCGAGCTCGGGCTTGGTGAGCACCTTGTGCTTCTTGAACAACGCCGCACACTGACGCGACTCGAGCGCCGGGTACGCCTCCACGCACGACTTGAGGTTCACAAGACCGCGCTTCTCCGCCTCCTCGTGCCACGCCTCGGTGTAGTTGTCCCCGTTGAAGACGACCGGCTTGTGATCCTTCACCAGCTGCTTCAACACCTTCTTGACCGCCGCGTCAACCTTGGCTGGCGTGGGCGACTTGCCGACCGCCGCCTCGATCTCGTCGGCGATGTACGCCAGCGAGTCCGCGACGATCGTGTTGATCACCGCACACGGCCACGCGACCGATGCGCTCGACCCCACCGCCCGGAACTCGAACTTGTTGCCCGTAAACGCGAACGGGCTCGTCCGGTTCCGATCCCCGGAGTCTCGCCGGATCTGCGGCAGCGTCCGCGCCCCCACGTCGAGCGCCCCGCCCTTCAGCGTCCGGCTCGGCGTGCCCTTCTCGAGCTGCTCGATGATGTCCGTGAGCATGTCGCCCAGGAAGATCGAGATGATCGCCGGCGGCGCCTCGTTCGCACCCAACCGGTGGTCGTTCGCCGCCGTCGCGATCGACGCCCGCATCAGGTCGCCGTTGAGGTGCACCGCGCGGATCACGCCCGTCAGGAACGTCAGGAACTGCAGATTGGTGTGCGTCTCGTCCTGCGGGTCGAGCAGGTTCACGCCCGTGTCGGTCGCCATCGACCAGTTGCAGTGCTTGCCCGAACCGTTGACGTTCGCGAACGGCTTCTCGTGCAGGATCGCCTTGAGCCCGAACCGCGCCGCGACACGCTTGAGCGTCTCCATCACCAGCATCTGGTGATCGCACGCGATGTTCATCCCTTCAAACACCGGCGCGATCTCGTACTGCCCCGGCGCCACCTCGTTGTGCCGCGTCTTCACGGGCACGCCCAGGCGGTACAGCTCGTCCTCCACCTCCGCCATGCACGACAGCACCCGGCTCGGGATCGACCCGAAATAATGGTCGTCGAGCTGCTGGTGCTTGGGCGGCATCGCGCCAAACAGCGTCCGGTCGCACGTCGAAAGGTCGGGGCGGGCGTAGTACAGATTCCGGTCGATCAGGAAATACTCCTGCTCCGTGCCCAGCGTCGTCTGCACGTGCCCGACACCCTCGTCGGTCCCGAAGATCTTGAGGATGCGCATCGCCTGCGTGTTGAGCGCGTCGATCGAGCGCAGGAGGGGCGTCTTCTGATCGAGCGCCTCCCCGTTCCAGCTCACGAACACCGTCGGGATGCACAGCGTCGCGTGGTTGGACCCCCGCACGATGAACGCCGGCGACGAGACGTCCCACGCCGTGTACCCGCGCGCCTCGAACGTCGCCCGCAGCCCCCCAGACGGGAAGCTCGACGCGTCCGGCTCGCCCTGGCTCAGCTCCTCGCCCGACAAGCGCAGCACGACCTGCCCGTCACCATTCGGGACGATCAGCCCGTCGTGCTTCTCCGCCGTCAGCCCGGTCATCGGCTGGAACCAGTGCGTGTAGTGCGTCGCGCCACGCTCGGACGCCCAATCCTTCATCGCGCTCGCGACGACGTCCGCGATCGACGGGTGCAGCACGTCGCCCTCGTTCACCACGCGCTGCAACGCCTTGTACACGCTCTTGGGCAGCCGCTCGTGCATCGTCTTCCACCCGAAGACATCGACGCCGAAGATCTCCTCGATCGGCTGCTTGCCCGCTCGCTGATCCTGCGCGTTCGAGTGCCACTGGGTCGCGGCGGAGACGGCTCGCTGGGCAGAGGTCGGTGACGTCGTCATCGGTTCAGTCCTCAAATAGAACGCGTTGCCCGCGCCCACCACGGGCCCGGGTCAGGATGGCTCACACGCTTGGCTCGCGGGGTCCCGCCCGCTCGGCACCACTTCACACGATCCTAGCGAAATTACTTTCGCCTCGGGCCCCGTGTTCGTCTCGATTGTCCAAAAAACGCCCGATTCCGGGCAATCTTAACCATCCGACCACCGGACGACGATCTTGCCCAGCTGCTCGCCCGATTCGAGCCGCGCGTACGCCTCGGCCCCGTCCTCAGGCGCGTACACCCGGTCAATCGTCGGCGCCAGATGCCCGGCGCGGAAGAGGCTCATCACCTCCCCAAACTCCGCCGCCGTTCCCATCGTCGAACCCAACACCCGGAGCTGGTTCCAGAAGATCCGCGCCAGGTCCGTCGTGCCGTCAGGCCCGCTCGTGCACCCGCAGGTGACGTACGCCCCGCCGCGCGCCAGGCTCTTCACGCACCACAGGTGCGCCGCCTTCCCCACCGAATCGACCGCCATGTCCACGCCGCGCTTGTTGGACCACGCACGCACCGCCCGCGACCAGTCAGCACCCTCGTCCAGCACGCCCTCGTCGGCGCCCATCTCCCGCGCCGCGTCCAGCTTCCGCTGGTGCCGGCTCGTCACGACCGTCGGGCACCCGAAGTGTCTGGCGATCGCCAGCGCCGCCGTCGCGACGCCCCCCCCGATCCCCGTGATCAGAACCGATTGCCCGCACCGCAGCCGCCCCTTCGTCACCATCATCGACCACGCCGTCAGGAACGTCAGCGCGAAGGCCGCGGCCTGCTCGGCGTCCGCGTCCCCGATGTCCGCGATGTTCGCCGCCGGGCACACGAACGCCTCGCGGTGCATGCCGTTGAGCGTCTCCCCCAGCAGGTGGTAGCTCGGCGCCAGCGTGCTGCCGGGCGGATCCCCGGGCCGCGCCCGCTCGGGCTGGGCGATCGCCGCGTTCACCGCGACACGCTTGCCGACCCACGCGGCGTCCACACCCTCCCCCACCGCCTCGACGACCCCGCACCCGTCGGCACCCGAGATCCTCGGGAACTCAAGCGTCGCGCCGGGCAGCCCGCCGCCCACCCACAGATCCATGTGGTTGAACGCGCTGGCGAGCGTCCGGATCCGAACCTCGCCCGCGCCCGGGTCACCCGGGTCGGGCCAGTCGGTCACGAGCTTCACGTTGCCCGCGACGGGCTTGCCTTCTCTGGTCAACACAAGGGCGCGCATGAACGCACTCTATCTTCCCCCCGCTCCCCTCGGGCGAGAGGGCCGGGGTGAGGGGTCCGCTCGGCTCACCCGCCCGTGCGGGTGTAGACCGCGTGCATGAACTGCGTCCACCCGCCGTCGGCACCCCGGAGTCGCGACGTGAGCGTCCGACGCCCGTCCGCGTGGACCGCCATCACGTCCTGATACGACACGAGCGCGGTCGGGTCGTCCATGCCCGGCCCCTCGGTGTTCAGCGGCAACGTCACGCCGTCCGACTCGAGCCGCCCCTCATAGACGAACATGCTCGCCATCATCGACCCGACCCACGTGCCCACGAACCGCTCCCGCGCGGGGTCGTACCCGAGCGTGGTGACATACTCGAACGTGCCGCTGCCCCCGGGCATGTCCCCCTTGCCCTCGCAGACGACCCACAAGTCACCGACCAGACGCACAGACTCGGTGCCCGAGGCCCGCATGGGCGGCGCGTCGCCCCCCGGCTGGCACTCGTGCGTGAACGTCCAATCTCCCACGAGCTGCTTGAGCCACGCGTGCTGCCTCGTCGGCTTGGGGATCTCCATGGCCGGGCCTCCTTGGGGTTCGCCCAGACGATACCCCGACGCCGGCGCCACGCTCAATCAGAATCACAGAACGCCCCGAGACGCTCGGCGAGCGCCTCCATCGGAAGCCCCATGATCGAGGTCTCGTCGCCGTCAAACTCGATCGGCCACCCCGCCTCAAGCCGCTCGATGAGGTTGTACGCCCCCGCCTTGCCACGCCACAGCCCCGTCGCCAGGTAGTCGCGGATCTGCTCGTCGCTCAGCTGGCCCAGGCGGACCGTGGAACGGTCGCAGAAAAGCACACGCTTGTCGCTCGTGGGGCACAGCAGCGCCACGCCCGTGAGCACCTCGTGCTCGCGCCCCATGAACGACCGGATGATCCGCTCCGCGTGCGCCGCGTCCTCGGGCTTCCCGATCAACGCGCCGTCGTGCACGCAGACGGTGTCCGCCCCCAGCACGACCCCGCGCGGCGTCTCCGCACGCTCGTGCTCGCGCGCCGACGACGCCTTCAAATACGCCAGCGACATCACCCACTCCTCGGGTGAGACATCGCCCGGCGCAAGCCCGCCGTCGTCCGCCACCATCACCGCCGATTCGATCTGATACCCGAACCGCTCAAGCAACTCGCGCCGTCGCGGCGACGTGCTCGCCAGCACCACGCGCCGTGCCGTGCCGCCCCCATCGGGTGCCGATGTGTGGCTCGTCATCCGTATCCCCTGCCCAGCCTGGGTTACCATCGGGCGTCCTTCCCAGTTGCCGCGAACGAACGGGACAGAACGCCCCACGCGACCCGGCTCATATACGGACGCCCCGCCCGCGCGTTTCTTGCACAGGCTTGCCGATCGTTTCCGCAGGCCGCCCGCACACGCGACACGACCCGTCTCGATTACCCTGACGCCGTGCACGCACACCTGGTTCAACTCGATATCGCGTGGGAAGACCGCCAGGCGAACTTCGCCGCCGTCCACCGCCTGCTCGAGCCCGTCAACATCCAGCCAGGCGACCTCATCCTCCTCCCCGAACTCTTCGATTCCGGCTTCAGCCTGAACACCGACCGCACCGCCGATCGGGATGGGCGGACCTCCGAATTTCTTGCAAACCTCGCCCACACCCACCGATGCACCGTGCAAGGGGGGAGGACCCACCTCGAAGAGGGGGCCGACCTCGCCACCAACCGCATGACGGTCTACTCCGGATACGACGTCCACACGCCACGCCTCCTCGCGGATTACGCCAAGATCCACCCGTTCTCCTACGGCCGTGAGGGCGAGCGATTCGTCGGCGGGACCGAGGTCGTAACGTACCCCTGGGCCGGCCCCGAAGGCACACTAACCACCTGCCCCGCAATCTGTTACGACCTCCGCTTCCCGGAACTCTTCCGGCGTGGCCTCGAGATGGGCGCCGAGCTCTTCGCGATCGGAGCAAACTGGCCGAGCCCCCGCAGAGACCACTGGCGGGCGCTCGCCCTCGCACGTGCCATCGAGAACCAGGCGTTCGTGCTCGCGGTCAACCGCACCGGATCGGACCCACACCTCCGATATTCGGGAGACACGCTCGCAATTGATCCAATCGGCATCTATCTGGCCGACGCCGGCGAAACTGAGTGCGTGGAGAGTGTGCATATCCACATTTCGCGGCTAGGATCTTGGAGAGGGGAGTTTCCGGCATGGATGGACCGCAAACTCCCATAATCCCCTGATGTGGCGTCAGCCACGCAAGACCCGTTCTGAGATCGGGGGAAACGGGGGTCGCGTTCTCGCGGCCCGTGGGTGATTTGTTCGATGTAGCCCGGGGAAACCGGGTCACCGTGCTGGAAGCCGGTCTCGGTGGTAGGATGCCCCTAGCTCTATGGGGACAGATTCCGAGGCCAATCTCGAAACTGGAGACAGTCGATGAATTTCTCGAAGCGCAGGGGGGCGGGGCTGGTCTTGAGCCTGATCACCGCCATCGGGCTGACCGCGTGTCAGTCGAACACCGCCGCGGACTCGCCCTCGACGAGCGCGTCCTCAACCGGCCAGCGTCTGGGTGAGGGGTACGACCGCGGCACCAACCGCACGAACCCCTACAACCACGACGCCGACCGCAAGCGTCTGGTCGATATGGGCCGGATGGACGAAGAGAAGCCCGCCCCGACGCCCGCACCGCGTCGCCGCACTGGCTCCACCGTCTGCTCCCCGTCGGTGCCCGCCGGCTACCACTCCTCCGGGATGGCATTCCCCACCGGCGATGTCAACTCCAGCGCCATCATGGTCCACCAGGTCATGCCCGACGAGGTGAGCCTGGGTCAGGAATTCGATTTCGAATACCACCTCTGCAACCTCACCGACGGCACGCTGCAGAACGTCGTCCTCCAGGTCGAGGACACCTCGAACCTCCGCTTCATCTCCGCCGACCCCGCGTGGTCCGGCCAGACCGGCGGCCAGTACCTCTGGGCCCTGGGCGACCTCGGCCCGCGTGAGACCACCATGGTCACCGTCCGCGCCGCCGCCGACGCCGTTGGCACCGCCTCGGACTGCATCTCCGTCAGCTACAACAACGTCCTCTGCGCGCAGACGAACGTCGTTCAGCCCGCACTCCAGCTCACCAAGCAGGGCACCGAGCGTGCCATGCTCTGCGAAGACATCGTCTACGTCTTCGAGGTCCGCAACACGGGCACGGGCATGGCCCGCAACGTCCGCCTGCGTGACGACTTCCCGAACGGCGTCACCGCCGGCGGCGAAGGCTCCATCGACGTCCTCGTCGGCGATCTCGCCGCGGGTGAGGCCAAGCGCGTGACCATCAACGCCCGCGCCTCCGACACCGGCTCCTACGCCAACACCGCGACCGCCGTCGCCGACGGCGGGCTCACCGCCAACTCCGGCACCGTCAACACCGTCATCGTCCAGCCCGAGCTGGAGATCACCTCCGACTGCACCGACCGCCAGTTCATCGGTCGCAACTTCACACACTCCTACACCATCCGCAACACCGGTTCCGGCGACTGCGCCGACACCATGGTCGCCGTCCAGCTCCCGGCCGGCGCCGAGTTCGTGCGTGCCTCCTCCGGCGGCGTCCAGAACGGCTCGACCGTCAACTTCAACCTCAACGGTGTCCCCGCCGGTGCCCAGCGCACCGTCAGCGTCACCATGCGTTCGGCGACCGCCGGCGACTACTGCACCACCGCCACCGCCAGCTGCGGCTGTGCCGACGCTGTCTCCGAGCAGTGCTGCACCGCCATGCGTGGTATCCCGGCCATCCTCCTCGAGGTCATCGACGTCGCGGACCCGGTCGAGGTCGGCGAGCAGGAGACCTACGTGATCACCGTCACCAACCAGGGTTCGGCGCAGGACACCAACATCCGCATCGCCGTCACCCTCCCGCCGGAGCAGGAGTTCGTCTCCGCCGGTGGTGCGACCAACGGCACCGCCTCCGGCCGGGCTGTCACCTTCGCCTCGCTGCCCTCGCTGGCACCCAAGGCGAAGGCCGAGTGGCGCGTCGTCGTCCGGGCCGCCGGCTCCGGCGACGTCCGCTTCGCCGTCGAGATGACCTCCGACGAGCTCACCAGCCCGGTCCGCGAGACCGAGGCCACCCAGCTCTACGAGTAATCTCACGGGGCTCCGCCCCAGTGTGATCTGATACCCAAGGGCGGGTCCTCCGGGACCCGCCCTTTTTCGTGCGCGCACCCCACCCCGCTAGCATGCCCCCGTGAGCCCGCAACCGATCGCGCCGACATGGATCGAGACCACCGCGAACCCGCCATGACGGGCCTGTGCGATCGCGCGGCGCAGCACGTCTACCGAGCCGGCCGTCGGTTCGACACCGTGCTGGTACAGGTGGATGAGCAG
>JAUHXM010000058.1 GCA_030426605.1 Phycisphaerae bacterium
GCAAGGGCAAGGTCGGGGCGTATGTCTCCTCGTTGCTCGCGTTTGGGCTCAAGAAGCTCGATCTGGGCGCGGCGGTCAAGGCGAGCAGCGCGGCGTCGGACATCGGGGTCCGGGAGGTCGCGAGGAGGCTCGGCAGCCACGCGCTCACCCTCGCGACCAACAACCCCAAGCAGCGCAAGGACGTATACGTCAAGCTGCTCGACGTGCTGCAGAAGGCCGAGGATTTCCAGAACGCCGCGCGGGCTGGCGAGGCGGCGTGCAAGCTCGACCCGACCGACGGGCAGTTGCAGGTCCGCGTCCGCAACATGATGGCCCAGGCGACCATGAACCGCGGCGGGTTCGAGAACACCGACCAGGGTGGGTTTGCGCAGAACGTCCGCAACATGGACAAGCAGCTTGAGCTCGAGCAGGCGGATTCGTTCGCGAAGTCGGACTCGACCAAGCAATCGATCATTGAGCGGACGAAGGCCGCCCACGAGGCGAACCCAGGCGACTTGCCGCTGCTCGAGGCATACTGCAAGGCGCTCGTCGAACGCGGCAAGCCCGCGGACTATCTCAAGGCGATGAGCTTGTACACCAAGGCGCACAAGGAGACCGGGCAGTTCCGGTTCCGCCAGCGTTCTGGTGAGCTGAGCATGCGGCTCGCCAAGCGCAACCTCGCGCCCCTGAAGCAGGCGGCCGAGGCGAACCCGAGCGACGAGGTGGCCGTCGAGAAGTACAACACCGCGCTCAAGAGCCTGCAGAACCAGGAGGTCGAGGAGCTCCGCCTGCAGGTGGAGAATTACCCGACGGACCTGCCGCTCAAGTACGAGCTTGGTCGGCGGTACTTCAACCGCGGCGAGTACAACGAGGCGATCGCCCAGTTCCAGCAGGCCCAGGAAGACGTCAAGCTCCGGCGGAACGTCCAGAACATGATGGGTCAGGCGTTCCTGAAGCTCGGCGGGTGGGAGGCGGAAGCCGTCCAGACCTTCCGGTCCGCGATGGATGGGCTCAGTGATTTCGACGGCGAGATCGGCATGGAGTTGCGGTACGGGCTCATGGTCTCGCTGCAGGAGTTCGCGGCGAAGGAACGCGACCTGGATGCGGCGAAGGAAGCCGAGAAGATCGCCGGCGCGATTGCGATCAAGTCGTTCGGGTACCGCGACATCGTCGAGCGCCGCGACCAGATCAAGTCGCTCGTCAAGGAGCTGGCGGGCGGATGAGCACGCGGGCGACCGCCATCATCCCCGCCCGGCTCGGATCGACGCGGTTCCCGCGCAAAGCGCTGGCGGATGACACGGGCAAGGCGCTGGTCGTGCACGTGTGCGAGCGCGCGGCGCTGGCGGACTCGGTCGAGCGTGTCGTCGTGGCGTGCGACGCGGAGGAGATTGCGTCGGTCGTGCGCGCGGCGGGGTTTGAGGCGGTGCTGACGAGCGAGTCCCACGAGAACGGGACGAGCCGGCTCGCCGAGGCGGCGGAGATCCTCAAGCTCAAGAATCACGCCGTCATTGCCAACGTGCAAGGCGATGAGCCCGAGATCGAGCCAGCCATCGTTGATGCCGCGGTAGAGGCCCACTTTGCGCAGACTGTCGTGGACACGTCAGCCGACATCTCCCCTGGGGGTGGTGAGCGGTTTCAATGGGTGGGCACCGTCGCGAGCCCTTTCGCCCAGGACGAGAACCCGTCCAACCCGAACATCGTGAAGGTTGTCGTCGGAGTCTTGACTGACAAGGTCGATGTCGGGCCGGCGCTGTATTTCAGCCGCGCCCTCATTCCGCACGATCGAGACGCGGAGGGGGTTGTACGCCCTCTCAAGCACGTCGGGATTTATGCATACACCATGGCGGCGCTTCTGCACTACGTCACGAAGCTAAGCCCGACCCCCCTCGAGCGTGCCGAGAAACTCGAGCAGCTCCGATGGCTCGAGCACGGCATCCCGATCGCGGTCGCGATTAGGGAAACCCATCACCACGGCATCGACACGCCCGAGCAATACGCGGCGTTCGTCGAGCGGTGGAACGCCGCGAACGGCTAGCGACCGTCCCAGGGCCAGGGCGCGTTATCGATCAAACGCGTCCCGCCGACCGGGGCGGCGACGAGCGCCCGATGGGAGATGCTCCCGGGCGTTGGCGGCATCAGGGTGGCCGCGTCGCGCACCGTCGCGTATTCGAACGGGATGTCCGCCTCTCGGAGGACTTCCTGCAGCGTCTGCTCGGCGAGTTCGGGGGTCGATTCGAGCCCGGCGGCGCGCAGCCCCCGCGAGATCGCGGCGGCCTGCTCGCGGGCGGCACCCTTGAGGTGCACGTTCCGGCTCGAACTCGCCAGCCCGTCGGCTTCACGGGCGGTCGGGACGCCGATGATTTCAATGCCAAGGCGCTCATTGGCGGACATCTGGGTCACGAGTTGGAGCTGCTGCCAGTCCTTCTCGCCGAAGCAGGCGGCGGCTGGCCGTGTGAGGACGAACAGGCGGCGGACCACCTGCGCGACGCCCTCGAGGTGGCCGGGGCGGTAGTGGTCCTCAAGCCCGGGCTCGGTCGCGATGGTGGGGAGGTCGCCCACGGGGATCTCGACGCCTGGCGGGTAGACCGCATCGACGGGCGGGGCGTACACGGCGTCCACGCCCAGCCGCTCGCACATCGCGGTGTCCGCCTCGAAGGTGCGGGGGTAGACGTCAAGGTCCTTGGGGTCGTTGAACTGGGTGGGATTCACGAAGACCGTCACGACGGCGGGGGCCGAGCGGGCCCGGGCTTCCTGGACGGCTCGGTTTATTAAGGCGTCGTGCCCGGAATGCAGGGCGCCCATTGTGGGGACAACGACGTTGCCTGCCAGTTCGTCCGGGAATGCCTCGCGGATCACGCGCACGGGGAGCCTCCGGCGCGATGGTAGATCAGATCGGGGGCGGTGAGTTGTGTTCCAGCGCCGAGTTGGTACGATCAGACATGCCCCTCTCGCTCACCGAGGACGATCCGCGCGCCCACACCGCCGAGCCGACGGTGTCCGGGCGTCTCCCCAAGGCCCCGCCGCCGGACGATGACGCGTCCGAGTCGCCCGGGAAGGGGAAGGACCTCCTCGCCGAGGCCGCCAACAAAGCCGTGAGCGAGTTCTACTCGCCGGTGCCCGACGGGTACCGCCCCGGGCGGCACAAGTACGTCGTCGTGGTCGGCACGGTCATGTCCGGCCTGGGCAAGGGCATCTTCAGCTCATCCATGGCCAAGGCCCTCAAGGACAAGGGCCTGACGGTCGCCCCGATCAAGATGGAGGGGTACCTCAACATCGACTCGGGGACACTTAACCCGTACCGGCACGGCGAGGTCTTCGTGCTCGCCGATGGCACCGAGTGCGACATGGACCTCGGCACCTACGAGCGGATGCTCGACCAGGACCTGTCCAAGCGGAACTTCACGACGAGCGGGCAGCTCTTCAACGAGATCCTCGACCGCGAGCGTCAGGGGTTCTACCTCGGTCGGGACGTCCAGATGATCCCGCACGTGACGGGCGAAGTGAAACGCAAGCTCCGAGAGCTCGCGCTGCGCGGCGACGGCGAGAACCCCGCGGACGTCGTGTTTGTTGAGGTCGGGGGCACGGTCGGTGACTACGAGAACGGGTTCTACATCGAGGCGTTGCGCGAGCTGGCGTTCGAGGAAGGCCCCGGCTCCGTGTGCTTTGTCGCGCTGACGTACGTGATCGAGCCGCCGGCGCTCGGAGAGCAGAAGTCCAAGGGCGCACAGCTCGGGATCAAACGCCTGATGGAGTGCGGGGTGCAGCCGCACATGATCGCGTGCCGCGCGACGAACGCGGTGACCGACACCGTGCGCGAAAAGATCGCGATGTTCTCGAATGTTCCCCTGCGGCGTGTGTTCTCCATGCACGACCGCCCGAGCATCTACACGATCCCCGACGAGATGCGGGGCGAGGGGCTCGACCGGGAGATCTTGGGCATCCTCGATCTGCACGACCGCGTCGATATCCGCCACGAGGATCTGGCACGAGAGCGGTGGGGCTCTTTCGTGCGTCGGCTCACCGGGCCGCGCGAGCGGACGGTCTCGATCGGGATCGCCGGGAAGTACGCCGAGTTGAAGGACGCGTACGCGTCGATCGACAAGGCGCTCGAGCACTGCGGGGCGCACCTCGAAGTCGAGATCGAGCAGGCCTGGATCGAGACTTCCGAGATCACGGACAAAAACGCAACGAAACGGCTGGCTGATTTGGACGGCATCATCGTGCCAGGCGGGTTCGGGTCGCGCGGCGTCGAGGGCAAGATCGCGAGCGTGCGGTACTGTCGCGAGTCGGGCGTGCCCTACCTCGGCATTTGCCTCGGATTCCAGGTCGCGGTGATCGAGTTCGCGCGGCACCTGCTCAAGCTCACAGACGCGTCGAGCACGGAATTCGACCCGACGTCTGATGCCGCTGTCATCTCCGAGTTGCCCGAGCAGAAGAAGATCGAGGGGCTCGGCGGGACGATGCGATTGGGCGCTCAGGATGTCATGATCACCCCCGGCTCGCTCGCGCACTTCCTCGCTGGCGGGCAGGACGCGATCCGCGAGCGGTTCCGCCATCGCTACGAGGTGGATCCCGCGTGGATCGAGCGCCTGGAAGCGGGGGGGCTGGTGTTCAGCGGGCGCCACCCGAAGCAGCCGATCATGCAGGTGCTCGAACTCCGCGACCAACTCGGCGAGGATGACCCCGCGGGCACGCCGACGCACCCGTACTTCGTGGGTGCCCAGTTCCACCCGGAACTGACCAGCCGGCCGCTCCGCCCGCAGCCGATGTTCATGGGCCTGATCGCCGCGGCGATCCAGCGGAAGTACTCGTCCGACGCGGATCGGTGGGCCGAGATGGTCCGCGAGCCGGTGCTCCGCCGGTGGCTCCGACGCCCGAACGCGACGGCGCAGACGGTGTGAGTGTTCCCACGTGATGACTAGCCGCGAGCGTCAGCGACCGGCCCCTTGTGCTCGGGGGCGCGGCGGGGCGCAGTGACGTCTCAAAGGCCCGTCGCTTACGCTCCGGGCTAGTATGTCACTTCGCTTTGTAGAAGGGGAGCTCGACAATTGTCGCGCTCGGTTGCTCGCGCCCGCAATCGACTGAGAGGGTCGTGCCGACGCCCGCGTGCGCTGTGTCCACGTACGCCATCGCGATGGACTTGCCGAGCGTCGGGCTTGCGCACCCGGAGGTGACAAACCCGACCTTCGCGTCGCCCGCGAGCACGGGCATGTCCTGGCGGGCAGTGCGTTTGGTATCGAGCACGAGCCCGACGAGTTTCTGCTTGGGCCCGCCGGCGTCCTGCTCGGCGAGCAGGGCTTCCTGGCCGATGAAGGTCTCCCCGTCGGCCTCGGCGTTCTTGTCGAGGGAGATGGCGAATCCCATGCCGCACGCCATCGCGGAGATGTCCTCGCCCAGCTCGTGCCCGTAGAGGGGCATGCCCGCTTCGAGACGCAGCGTGTCGCGGGCACCGAGACCGGCGGGCTTGAGGGGCGCATCGGGCGCCTCGGGGTCGGCCTGCTGCATCAGCATCCGCATCGCCATGCCCACGGCGTTGGCGGGCAGGATCACCTCGACGCCGTCCTCGCCCGTGTACCCGGTGCGCGACACGTGGGCCTTGATGATCATCAGGTTCTTGGTCGTGAAGCGCCAGCGCTTGAGGCTTGGGATCTCCTGGGAGACCTTCGAGATCAAGTCCATGACCTTCGGGCCCTGGATCGCGACCATGGCGGTCTTGAGGGTCTTGTCCTCGACCTTGACTTTCCATCCGGGATGCTCGCCGACCACGGACTGGATGTGATCGACGATCTTCTCGCGGTTCGCGCCGTTGCAGACCATGAGGAACTCGTCGTCGTCCATTTTCATGACGACGGCGTCGTCGCGGACGCCGCCGCGCTCGTTGCAGATCAGCGTGTAGCGGCACTGCTTGGCCTGCATCGTGCCGATGCGGCGCGAGCAGACGCGTTCGAGCAGACGCTGGGCGTGCAAGCCCTTGATCTCGATGCGTCCCATGTGCGAGACGTCGAAGACGGACCCGCTGGTGCGCGTCTGGACGTGCTCGTCCTTGATCGAGCGGTAGCGGATGGGCATTTCCCAGCCGGCGTACTCGACCATCTGGCCGCCGTGCTGGATGTGGAAATCGTGGACGGGGCTCTTGTGCAACGGACGCCTCCCTCAAGGTGAACGCGAGTCTAGGGGGCGTCGGGTCCCGCTTCAGCGAGCCCGCGGGCGGCATCGAGCAGGATGCACGCGGCCCGGACGCCCGGACGCCCGAGCACGACGCTCGCCGCGTGCACGAGGCCCTCGGCGTGAAACAACGCGCCCGCTTGCTCGTTCGGATCGTCCGCCCGCAGCGCGAGTTCGACGAAGACGTGCGTCGCCCAGGGCAGGCCCGTCGCGTTGTCCGGCTGGAGCTCGGCGATGTGCCAGCGGGCGGCGTCCAGGCATCGCTCGGTCATGCCGGACAGCTCGGTCCGCCGATTCCACAGGGCGTGCAACGCCGTCAGTTCCGCCTCGGTGCGGGTCTCGATCGTGGCGATGCTCGGGGTCTCGGCGAGGAGCTCCCCGGTCGATTCGAGCCGGAGCCCTTCGATGTCGTCGATCGGGTCGCCGCTCCAGAGCCGGTCTTCCGGATCCGGTGACGGGGGCGTCGAGGGAGTCCGCATCCCCGCGAGCCTGGCGAGCAGCGGGGCGTCCGTTCGGCGGCGGTTGCCGTGCTCATCGGCGAACTCGGCGATCCACGCGCCGGCCTCAGACCCGCTCGAAGGCGCTGTCGCGGGCGTGTCCGCGAGCACGGGCTCAGCGGTGCCTCGCAGAAACTCGACCCACGCTGACCGATCCGCGGCGATCCCCATGGGCGGACCCTAGCCTTCCCGATGCCGACGCCGCTGACGTTCGAGATCCTCGCCCGTTCGGGGCACGCCCGTGTCGGTCGGGTTACGACACCCCACGGGAGCTTTGACACACCGGCGTTCATGCCGGTGGGGACAAAGGCGACGGTCAAGGGCATCCTGCCGCGCGACGTGCGGGCGTCGGGCGCCCAGATCCTGCTCAACAACACCTACCACCTCATGCTCCGCCCCGGGTCCGAGCTGATCCAGCAGATGGGCGGCGTGCACCGGTTCATGGGCTGGGACGGGCCCATCCTGACCGACTCGGGCGGCTTCCAGGCGTACTCGATGGCGGACATCAACGCCATCAACGACGACGGCGTCACGTTCAAGTCGATCGTCAACGGCTCGATGATCACGCTCACGCCCGAGCGGGCGATGCAGGTGCAGAACGAGCTGGGCCCGGACATCATGATGGCGTTCGACGACTGCCCACCCTCGGTGGACCCTGAGAACGCGCCGGTGAACCAGACCCGCCTGCGCCTCGCCGCGATGCGTGACACGCAGGACGCGCGCGGGTACGACCACGAGGCGCGGCTTGACCTCGCGAACGAACGCACCGTGCGTTGGCTCGAGCGGTGCAAGGCCGCGCACGCGCGCGCGGACGAGCAAGCGCTGTTCGGCATCGTCCAGGGCGGGACGGACCTGGATCGACGCACCAAGAGCGTCACGGACGTCTGCTCGATCGATTTGCCAGGGTACGCGATCGGCGGCGTCGCGGTGGGGGAGTCGCCGGACGACATCAAACGCGTCGTCGATCACACGGCACCGCTGATGCCCGACGATAAGCCGCGGTATCTCATGGGCGTCGGGTACGAGCGGGACATCGTCGCGGCGGTGCTCGCGGGCGTGGACATGTTCGACTGCGTCCTGCCGACACGGAACGCGCGGAACGCGAACGCGTTCACCCGCGCCGGCCAGATACGCCTGAAGAACGCGAAGTTCAACGACGATCCGGGCCCGATCGAAGAGGGCTGCGATTGCCCCGCGTGCGATCCGGCACGGCACGGGTGGGCAACGGTTGACGGCCGGCCCTTCAGCCGGGCGTACCTGCGGCACCTATTCCTCAGCGACGAGATGCTCGGGCCGATCCTCGTGAGCCTGCACAATCTGCGGCACTTCCAACGTCTGACCGGAGAGATGCGAGAGGCGATCGCGTCGAGCGATTGGCACACATTCGGCGCACGATGGCCGATGTGCGCGGATCTGTTGCCCGTGGTGTGATCAGCCGTCGTCCGGATCTGGTGGCAGACGGAGTTGCATGCCGATCGACAGATCGTCCATCGAGTCGAGCACGTCGCGGTTGGACCTGAAAATGAAGTCCGCGAACCGCTGCGACCCGTAGTGCGCCTCGGCAATGCTTGAGAGCGAATCGCCCGACTTCACGAGGTACACGATCGGAGTCTCGTCCAGGTCCGAGATCGGATCAGGATTGGGCCTGCCCGTCGCCGCTGTTCCCTGGATGTTGTCCGGGTCCAGCGGGATGCGGATGACATCACCCGCGCGGAGACGCCGGGGATCGCGGAGGGGGTTCGCCTGGGCGATCGAGGTCCAGAGGGAGCGTTGCCCGAGTTCGCGCCGGGCGATGATTTCGAACGTATCTCCATCGCGGACGGTGTAGTCGCGGAACGCGGGCGGCGTGACGGTCGGGCCGGGCGCGATCACCCGAGATCGATGATCCGCGACGACCGTCGTCGGCGTGTCGCGCACGGGCCCCGGGGCGGCTTCCTCGATGGTTGGGCCGATGAACGCGGCGTGCGGTGCGGCATCGCTCGCAAAGGTGATCGCGGGGTTCGGTGCAAGCGTGCCGGGCTGCCAGACCCAGTAGACGACGATCCAGAGGAGGACGAGCGCGACGAGACCGGCGGCCGTCCTCGTGCCCGCATTCGCCATCGCGTTCCCCCTCGTTTACCGCTTGGCGTTGCGCTCCGACCGGCCCGACCAGACGAGCGGGGCGGCGACCGCGACCGACGAGTACGTCCCCACGACAACGCCGATGATGAGGGCGTAGCTAAATGCCCGCACGCCCTCGCCGCCGAAGATGTAGAGGATCAGCACCGCGAGCAGCGTCGTGCCCGAGGTAATCAGTGTGCGGCTGATCGTTTGATTGATCGCGAGATTCACCGTCTCCTTGGAGGCGTACGGCAGCTTGCCGCGGTTCTCCCGGATGCGGTCCATGATGATGATCGTGTCGTTGAGCGAGTACCCCACGATCGTCAGCAGGGCGGCGATCAGGTTCAGATCGATCTTGAACGGCTCGATGAGCAGCGCGGACGCGACGCTCTCGAGCACGTGCGCCTCGTAAATGATCTCCGCGAGCGCGATGAGCCCGATGGCGACCATCACGTCGTGCACGAGCGCCACGATCGCGGCGGCAGAGTACCGCACCGAGCCGAACCGCACCCAGATGTAGATCAGGATGAGCATGAAACTCAGCGCGACCGCGACGACCGCCTGGCCCTGGAAGTCACGAGCGATGACGGGCGAGAAGTTCTGCACGCTCGCGAACGTGATCGGATCGGTCAACGCCTCGCGGATGAGCCGCCACTCGCGGTTGCGGACATCGGCTTCCCACACGTCCTGGTTGTCGAGCGAGCTGACGCCCTCGTCGAGGATCAGGACCGCGGCGGACGACACGGCCTCGTCGTTGCCCTCGAGCACACGGACCTCGACGACGCGTCGAAGCGTGTCGGAGAAGTCGGGTTTGCCGCGCATGAGATTGATGCGGGAGAGCAGGTTCTCTCGCGTCGGCGCGGGGGTGATGTCTTCGAGGAGGATCACGGCACCGCCGATGAAGTCGGACACGTCGCCGCGGAGATCGGCCCGGTTCACGCTCTCGCCGAGTCTTCGAGACTCGACCGCGAAGACCGGGGCGAGCGCCGGATCGGGCTCGTCGGACTTGTCGAACGAGAGCGCCGGACGAGCGTCGGCGTACTCGCCCAGCGCTATCACGACCGCCTCGACGACCGCGTCTGCGTCGGTGGCGTACGTCTTGATCTGGAAGGTGCTGCTCGTGACGCCGTCGTCGAGCGGGTTGAGCGGCAGGATGTCGGCTGTGCGCAGTGGCTGGAGCGGATCGTCGTCGGGCAGGCTCTCGCCGATCGCGTGGATGAGGTCCGCGACCTCTGAGCGCGTCGAGGTAAGGCGCTGCTCGGGGTTGTTGGGATCGACGCGGAAGGGCATGGTGACCATGGTTCCGCCGCGGAACTCGGTGTCGAGCATTGTCTTGCCCTGGTAGGCGATCATGCCGATGCCGAGCGAGACAAAGATCGCGGACAAGCCGATGCAGATGAACCGCAGCCCGATCCAGTTGATCTTGGGGTGCAGCGCCCGCTCGATGGCGGGCACGACCATCGGGAGCATGGGCATATTGCGGACGCGGACCTTGTCGGTCAGGACCGCGAAGATGATCCGGGTGACGATCAGCGCGCTGAACATCGTCGAGACAACACCGATGCCGAGCGTGATCGCGAAGCCCTTGATCTCCTGCGTGCCCGTGTAGGCGAGCACGAAGCAGACGATCAGGTTCGTGACGTTACCGTCCACGATGGACGAGAGGGCCTTCTGATAGCCGAGCTTGACAGCGACGCGCAGATCTTTCCCGCCGCGCAACTCTTCGCGGATGCGCTCGTAGATGAGCACGTTCGCGTCCACGGCCATGCCGAATGTCAGGATCACGCCCGCGATGCCGGGGAGGCTGAACGCGGCCCGGCCCAGCGACATGGCGCCCAGGATAAGGATCGCGTTGCAGAGCAGGCAGAGGACGGCCACGACGCCGTACCCGAAGTAGTAGAAGACCATGAACGCGCTGACGATGACAAGCGCGATCGCGCCGGCTCGCATGCCGTCGCGGAGGTTGTCAGCGCCCAGTTCGGGGGCGATCGTGTTCTCGGAGATCGGCTCGGGGCTCAGGCGAGCCTGCAGCGAGCCGGCGGTCAGCGTCCGGATGACGTAGCTGATCTCGGCGTCCGTGAAGTCGCCCTCGATGATGCCCGAACGAGAGATCCGCCCACGCAGGTTCGGGGCCGTGTAGACCTCATCGTCGAGCAGGACGGCCATCTGGTCGCCCTGGTGCGGGCCGGTGAGTTCGCCCAGCAGACGCGCGCCGCGGGCGTCCATCTCGAACCCGATCGCGGGGCGTCCGAGTTGGTCGGAGGTGCGGTAGGCCGCGGCGAGCGACCAGTTGCCTTCGGCCTTGGTCAGGCGGTCGCCGCGCGAGTCCCAGCAGAGCATGAAGTACTCGCCGCCGTACTCCTCGACGACGTACCCGCGGTTGGTCCCGACCGTCGAAGGATCGGCGAAGAACGCCTCGACGCCCTCGACGGTCGTGAGGTTCAGCGCTGCGAACGGGTCGTTGATCTTGAACCAGCGCGCGTCACGTGCAGTGACATTCCGAGGGCCCTTTTCTCGCAACTCCTCACGAAGGCGCTGCTCTTCGGGGTGCGCCTTCTCGGGCGCCCCCGCGGCCAGCGGGTCCACCGTGATGCGGAACGTCAGCTCGCCCGAGCCCGCGAGCAGCCGCTTGAGGTCGTTCGGGTCGTCCAGACTCGTGCGCTCGGCGGCGTACGTGTCGTATGCCAAAATCGCCTCGTTGATCGGGCCCGCGATCTCCTGGTGCTCTTCGAGGATGCCCGTGATCGCACGCTCGCGCGGGCTTGGCAGCTCCACGCGGTTCTTGTCCTCGTCGATCAGGACTTGTGGCTTGTCCGACGCTTGGAGGGCGCGGCGGAGTTCCTCGGGATCGAGCGCCGTCGCGAGGGCCTCGTCTCGGAGCCGTTCGTACTCAAGTTCCGCCTCGGCGGCGCGGTTCGCGATCTCGTTGAGCTGCTCCTCGGGCGTGTCCGCCTGGAGCCCTCGAAGCTCGTACTCGTTGCGGGCGAACTGGGCGGCGTCGAACGCATCCGCGGCGGCGGTCAGGCGGGCGAGTCGGTCCTCGCTGCCTGTCGCCATCCGCTCCAGTTCGATGCGCCGCTCCTCGGCCGGCATCCGCATGATGCGCTCGAACGCGTCGGGCGCGATCGCCTGCACGCGGAGCGCCTCGAGCTTGTTCTCGAACTCCTGCCGGAGCTGCTTCACCCGCGGGCCAGGCAGTGGCATTGTGACTTCGATGCGGTCGTTGCCCTGGGCGACCATGCGGATCTCGTAGAGACCCTGCGGGTCCACGCGTTCTTTGAGTACATCGATCGTGCTGGACAGCACGTCCTGGGCGTTCTCGGAACGGTCGATCTGGACGGCATAGACGAACGTGGTGCCGCCTCGAAGGTCCTTGCCCAGTCGGAGCTGCTTGGCCGGCGGCCAGAACGAGCCCACAAAAAAGACGAGGAGGGCGATGACCAGGATGCTGTTGCGGAGCAGGTGTCGCATCGTGCGGGTTCTCTCGGGTCCGTCGGTGGGAGTCTTGGTTTGATCGTGTGTCAGGCGGCGCTGGTCGCGTCGTCGGTGGCGAGGGGATCGGGTTCGGCTGTCGAGCCCTTGCCCGCCGAGTGGAGGACCGACATCACCGCCGAGCGGGCGAAGCGGATCCGGGTGTTGCTCGCCTCATCGACGCGGAGGAGGACCGAGTCGTCCTTCAGCTCGACGATGGTGCCGATGATGCCGGCGGTGGTCTGCACCTTGTCGTGCTTGCCCAGCGAGCTCATGAGCTGCTCGCGTTCCTTCTTCTGCTTGCGCCCCGAGGTGATGGACGTAATGATGAAGAGGAGCATGATGCCGAGCATGATGGGGAGGAACATGGTCCCGATGCCGCCAGGAGTTGCTCCGCCGGCGCCGTCCGGCCCGGCCGGCTGACCCTCACTCGTGGCACCCTCTTCGGCGCCGATCACGCCCCGGGAGGCGCCGTTCTGCATCGCGATGGTGAGCGGGAAGGGCGAGGTGTCGGTCGTTGGCAGCATGCGGCTCGATCCGTGGAGATGAGGGGGCTCGCCCCTGGGTAGAGAACAAGCGTGACCCGGGCTTGATCCGGATCTCGGTCGGGCCCTTGCACGCGGGCGGCGGACGCGCGTCCGACCCCCTCCCCAGAGCCCCGTGGGGAGCCACGATCCTAGGCCCGCGGTCGGACGAAGCCCGCTCAAACCCCGTTGGCACGCTCCTGAGCCCGTCCCGACCCGCCGGGCGACTACGATCCCACCGCATGGCAGGCCCGACCTACATCGTGACCGGCGGGGCGGGGTTCATCGGGGCCAACCTGGTCGCCGAGCTGCTCCGCCGCGAGCCCGACGCCCACGTCGTCGTCGTGGACAATTTCCGAACCGGGTCGTACGCGAACCTCGTGGAGGCCTGCGATCGGGCGGAGGTGGGGGCGTTCCGCGGGTCGGTCCAGCCCGATTCCGTCGCGGATCTGAGCTGGCAACCCGCCCTCGTTGCCCTCGCGCCCAAGGCGGTCTTCCACCTCGGCGCGATCACGGACACGCTGGTGTTCGACGAGAAGGAGATGCTCGCCGAGAACACCGAGCCCTTCGCGGACATCGTGGACGCGTGCGTCGAGACCGGCACGCCGCTGGTTTACGCCAGCAGCGCGGCGACGTACGGATCACCCTCGCAGGGCGACGCCCGCGAGCCCTTCCCCGAGTCCGCCGCGGGCAAACCGAACAACGTCTACGGGTTCAGCAAGTGGCTGATGGACGCGGAGGTGTTCCGCCTGTTCGATCAGTGCGACGCCGCGGGCGAGCCCCGCCCGCACATCGTGGGGCTGCGGTACTTCAACGTCTTCGGGCCGGGTGAAGCACGCAAGGGCACAATGGCGTCGATGGTCTGGCACCTGACCAATCAGCTGCTCGACGGCAAACGCCCACGCCTCTTCGAGTTCGGCGAGCATGCCCGCGATCAGGTGTACGTCAAGGACATCGTGTCCCAGACCATCGGGTCGGCGAGCGAGGGCGTTACGCCGGGCGTGTACAACGCCGGCTCGGGCGTCGCGACGAGCTTCAATGACATCGCCCACGCCGCGATCGCGGCCCTCGGGCTGGATGTTGAGGTCGAGTACTTCCGGATGCCCGACGAGATGGTGCCAACGTATCAGCATTACACCTGCGCCGATATGTCTGCGGCTCGGGACGGGCTCGGGTTCTCGCCCGGGTGGACGCCGGCGGACGGGATCGCCGACTACGTCGGGTGGATCAGGGACGAGCGGGCGCGCGCCAGCGTGCCCTCGGGGGCGACGTCAGCGTGAGCATCAAACGGATCCTCGTCACCGGCGGCGCCGGCTTCGTCGGCTCGCACCTCTGCGATCGCCTGTGCGCGCAGGGGCACGATGTCATCTGCCTGGACAACTTTTTCACGTCACAGAAGTCGAACGTCGAGCACCTGCTGCCCAGGCGCAACTTCGAGCTCATCCGCCACGACGTGACGCACCCCCTGTGGCTCGAGGTGGACGAGATCTACAACCTCGCCTGCCCCGCGGCGCCAGGGCACTACCAGTACAACCCGATCAAGACGATGAAGACGTCGGTCATGGGCGCGATCAACGTGCTCGGTATGGCCAAGCGCTGCAACGCCAAGGTGCTGCAGGCCTCGACCAGCGAGGTCTACGGCGACCCGGACATCCACCCCCAGCCCGAGACCTACCGCGGCAACGTCAACCCGATCGGGCCCCGCGCGTGCTACGACGAGGGCAAGCGTTGCGCCGAGACGCTCTTCTTCGACTACCACCGGTCCAACCGCGTGAACATCCGTGTCGTCCGCATCTTCAACACATACGGCCCGCGGATGCACCCCTTCGACGGGCGCGTCGTCTCCAACTTCATCCGCCAGGCACTCGCGGGCGAGGACATCACCATCTTCGGCGACGGCAGCCAGACCCGCAGCTTCTGCTACGTGGACGACCTCGTCGAGGGCATCATGCGGATGATGAACGGGCCGGACGACTTCGTGGGCCCGGTGAACCTCGGCAACGAGGGCGAGTTCACGATCAAGCAGCTCGCGGAGGAAGCGATCCGCCTGTGCGGGTCCAAGTCCAAGCTGGTCTACCGCGACCTACCCGCCGACGACCCGAAGCAGCGTCAGCCCGACATCACGCTCGCCCGCAAGCACCTCGAGTGGGAGCCCACGATTCCACTCTCCGAGGGGCTGGCCAAGACGATCGAGTGGTTCCAGTCGATCAACCTTGCGGATTTCCGGGCACCGACGCCGAATTACTGACGCTGCGATGGTGTACCGGATTACACCGCTCTTGCCAGAGGATGCCCCCGCCTGGGCGGCGATGCGCCGTGAGCTCGGAATCGAGTGGGTGATCGACGACATCGACGCGATGGTCGCGAGCTATCTTGCGACGGGGACGATCGATCACCTGCCGCATGTGGTGCTGATCGCGAGGGACGACGCGGGCCCGGCAGGGTTCGCCGAAGTGTCCCTGCGGCAGTTCGCCGAGGGGTGCGGCTCCTCACCCGTGGGGTACCTTGAGGGCTGGTACGTCACCGAGGGGGCGCGGGGGAGCGGCGTCGGGCGGGCGTTGGTGGACGCCGCCATGGCCTGGGCCGGCGAGCAAGGGTGCCGCGAGTTCGCGTCTGACGCGGAGTTGGACAACACGGGCAGCCTCGCGGCGCACGAGAAGCTCGGGTTCGAACCGGTGTGCGACATCCGTTGCTTCCGTAGGTCCATCTGATCCGCGTGCATACGGTGCGCCATGCGCATCGCACTCACCGGCGTCTCAGGGTTCATCGGCTCCGTCACCGCGAAGCACCTCGTCGAGGCGGGGCACCAGGTCACCGGGCTCATCCGCGAGACGAGTCGGCGAGATCACATCGAATCGGTGGTGGACCGATTTGTTGTGGGCGACCACGCCGACCGGTCGTGCTGGGACGAGTTGCTCGACGGCGCGGATTGCGTGATCCACAACAGCGCCGACTGGCGGTCCATCCGCTCGGGCGACGCGGACTTCGCGACGCACCTGCAGTCCAACCTCGTCGGCTCGCTCGAGCTGCTCAAGAAGAGCGCCCCGCGGCAGTTTGTGTTTGTCTCGACCATCGCGGTCCACCACGACATGCGGCCGCGGTGGGAGGGGCATATCGATGAAGACCATCCGAGCCGCCCGGGCTCGGACTACGGGGCGTACAAGGCGGCGGTCGAGGCGCATCTCTGGGCCGAGCATTTCTCCAAGCAGCGGCACACCGCGGCGGTCCGCCCGTGCGGGGTCTACGGCATCGACCCGAACATCGAGCGGTCGATCGGTTTCCCGATCATCGAGAAGGTCCGCAACGGCCAGAAGGTCACACGCGTCGGGGGCGGGAAGTTCGTGCACGTGGACGACGTCGCCGCGGCGCTGACGGCGATCGTGGGCAACGACGCCGCGAGCGGGCAGGTCTACAACCTCGCCGACTGCTACGCCCGGTGGGGCGACTTCGCCCTCTGGGCGGGCGAAGCGCTGGGCGTCGAGGCGGAGGCGGATCTCTCATCTCCGACCGAGCCCAAGAACGTCTTCGCGAAGGACGCCGCCCGATCATTGGGCGTGCCGCTGGATCGGGGACACGAGGGCCTCAGGCGGCACGTCCGCGAGCTCGCGAATCGGATGGGTTGACCCTCATCGTCCTCCCGACGGGGATGGATCGAGCCCGCTGACTGGCGGAATCCGGACGGGATGACGATACTGGGATGGATGACCCCTCCCAAGACCAACCACATCCCGCGCACGCTCGTGATCTCCGATGGCTCGCTCGCCGCGCTCGTCGCGACGGCGATGGTGTCAGAGCAACTCGCCGCGGCGGGCACCACCGCTCCGGATGATCTTGGCGGCATCGTGGTGGGGGCGCCGGGCACGCCGGTGGATCCCGGGTGGTCCGCGTGCGAGCGGGCCGCGGGCCGGCAGGCGGACATCTACGGGCTCGGGTTCGTGCCGCCGGACGCGGCGATGCGGGCACGCGTCGAGGCGGGCACCGCCCTCCCCGCGGGTGCCCTCGAGTCGCTCGTCCTGACCGATGCGACCTACAACGCCGCGATGCACGGGTGCGAACGGCTGATCTGGCCGGTGCAAGCTCCCACGGCGGACAAGGAGCCGGATTTGAACGCCGTCGCACGATTGGTGGACCGTGCGACGCTCGTGTCTCGGCTCGCCGGGCTCGACGCGGAGCGGCCCGAGTGGTCCGGTCTGAGTGTCCGCGAGGTGAGGATCGACACGCCCATGGTGGACCTGACGGACGCGCACATCGCGGACTTGGCGCTGGACCTGCGGGTGCCGGTCGAGACATGCTGGTGGTGGGGAACGGACACGCCCGAGGCGGCGCGTTGGACGCCCCTGCTCGCGCCCTCCCGCCCCGCCGGGGAAGCGGAGATGAAACCTCGTGCCGCGTTCGAGCAGGCCGCGATCCGCGGGTAAGCCCGTCGGGTCGGTGCACGGCCCGCACCTACACTGCTCGCCCATGAGCAGCTTTTCTGAAACCCTGAACCGTCCGGCCCGCGGCGACGTCGCGTTGTGGTCGCAATCCCTCATCCCGACCACCCGCGAAGCACCCTCGGACGCCGAGATGCCCAGCCATGTCTTCCTGGCGCGGGCGGGGTACATCCGCCGCGTCGGCGCGGGCGTGTACGACTACCTCCCGCTGGGGTGGCGGGTGCTGCGCCGGATCATGACGATCATCCGCGAGGAGCACAACGCGGCGGGGTGCTGCGAGATGCTCATGCCAGTGCTCGCGCCGATGGAGCTGTTCGCCGAGACCGGGCGCGACGAGGCGTACGGCGATGACCTGTTCCGCCTTGAGGACCGGCACGACCGCGCGTTTGCGCTCGGGCCGACGCACGAGGAGGTCATCACCGAGCTCATGCGCGGGTCGGTGACGTCGTACAAGCAGCTGCCGGTGACGCTATACCAGATCCAGCTCAAGTTCCGCGATGAACCCCGCCCGCGCGCCGGGCTGCTGCGTGGGCGCGAGTTCATCATGAAGGACGCGTACTCGTTCCACCTCACCATCGAGGGCGAGGGCGGGCTCAACGAGACGTACGACACGCTGTACGGCGTGTACTCGCGGATCTTCGAGCGCTGCGGGCTCGACTTCACCGCCGTCGAGGCGGTGGCGGGCCCGATCGGTGGGTCGGCGAGCCACGAGTTCATGGTCAACTGCGAGTCGGGCGAGGACACCATCCTGGTCTGCCCGAAGACCGGGTACGCGGCGAACGTCGAGAAGTGCGAGACGGGCGCTCGGGCGTGGTCGTTCGACGGCGCCGCCGAGGGCGACGTCGAGAAGGTGCACACGCCCAACATGCCGGGCATCGAGGTTGTTGCCGAGGCGATGGGCGTCGGGGCGATGGACATGCTCAAGACGGTCGTGTTCGAGAACGCGTCCGACACGGGCCCGAAGTGGGTTCTCGCGACGGTGCGGGGCGACCACGACGTGAACGAGGACAAGGTGAAGTCCGCCGCGGGCGTGCCCGTGAGGCTCGCCGACGAGAAGGCCGCCCGGGCCGCGGGGTTCGTGATCGGGTACGTCAGCCCGAACTGCGTGAACACCGTCGGGGGCACGCTGCTCATCGTCGACCCGGACGCGACGGCGGGGGGGGCGTGGGTGACCGGGGCCGACGAGAAGGACCACCACGTCCGACGGTTCAACTGGGCCCGCGAGCTGGGCGGCACGCTCAAGGACAACGCCAAGGTGCGCGTCGCGGACATCCGCAACGCGCATGCGGGCGACCCGTCGCCCAAGGCCGACGGAGTGGCGCTCGAGGAACGACGCGGCATCGAGGTCGGACACATCTTCAAGCTGGGGACCAAGTACTCCGACGCGATGGGGCTGAGTGTTCTCGACAAGGACCAGAAACGCCAGAGCGTCATCATGGGGTGCTACGGCATCGGCGTGTCGCGCACCATGGCGGCGTGCGTCGAGATGAGCCACGACGACAACGGAATCGTCTGGCCCGCGCACCTCGCGCCGTTCCACGTGCTGATCACCGTGCTCAAACCCGACGATGGTCGCATGCAGGTTGCCCGCGATCTCGCAGACGAGCTCGCGGGCAAGGGCGTGGACGTGCTGATCGACGACCGGAACGAACGCCCGGGCCCGAAGTTCAAGGACGCGGATCTGATCGGCATCCCCGTCCGCGTCACCGTCTCGGACCGCCTGGAGGGGCAGGTCGAGTTCAAGACGCGGACGGCCCAGGGCAAGGGCGAGGTGATCGAGCTCTCGGACGCCGTGCAGACGTGCCTGAAGGCCCTCGGATGACCCTTTGGCAATCGGCGAAGCCCGTTTCCCAACAACGTCTGTATGGGCATGACTTCGTCGCTGCGCCAGGTCCGTCGTGGAGCCGTCTCGCTCGTCCGGGGCACGGACGGCGGGGGGGCTGACGTGCGCGCCAGGACCCAGCCCGCGATCGATTGGGACGACCCGACGCTGGACGCGACCCATGAGCCGGCGTCGCTGACGGTCTCGGACAGCAGCCTGTTCCCGAACCCGCTGAGCCTGCTCCGCGGCCCGAGCGTGACGGCGTTGCTTGTCGCGGGGTTTGCCATCGTGGCGCTCATTGTGGTGAGCCAGGTCGTCAGCGTGCTGGCGGACATCTCGACGCTTCCCATCGCCGGGCAGTACGGCGTGTACGCGTTGATCGTGCTCGCGGTGGGCGCGATCGTGTACGCGATGGGACGACTCGCGTTCGCGTTCGCGCGGTTCAAGGCGTCGCCGCGCTACTCGAACAAAGCGATCCGCGACCTCGCGGGTCGCGCCGAGCTGCGCGAGCAAGCGAAGACAGACCTCGCGGGCGCCGCGGGCTCGATGGCGGCGCTGCTCAAGGCGTACCCGCTGGACAACGCGGCCCATCAGGCCAAGCTCACGAAGCTCGGGTTCAAGGAGAACGAGATCGAGCCGCTGATCGCGTCACGCGACGAGCTGCTCGCCGCCCGCGATTCGATGAGCCCCGAAGCCTGGATCGCACGCTATCGGACCTCGTTCGCCCAGCCCATGGACCAGGCGGCGAAGCGACTGATCCGACGCCGGTCGTTGCTGGTCGGCGCCAAGACCGCCGCCGTGCCGCACGGCGGGTTGGACACCGCGATCCTGCTCACACACGCGTACCTGATGATCGCGGACCTGTGCACGCTCTACCAACTCCGCACGAACCGCGCGGGCACGATCGCCCTCACGTGGCGGATCATCGTCGCGGCGTTTGTCGCGGGCAGACTCGAGGACGTCGCTGAGGAGGCGGGCCAGCACCTATTCGGGCTCGCCGGCGGCGCCACAACGGGCACTCTGACGAAGGCGGGCTCGGCCGTCGCGGGCAAGGTGATGGGCAAGGCCGCCGAGGGCATGGTGAACGCGGCGTTCACCTACCGCCTGGGGCGTGCAGCGATGGTGCGGCTGCGACCGATCGACTGAGCCGGTTCCGTGCTGAGCCAGAACCGGCCCCTGTTTTACATAACATGTATTATCGGGCCTTGGGGATGCCGTAACGCTTGGCGGTGGCTGGGCTTGCTTCCGGTGCCGTCACGTTGACCAGGTGGTCTGACGGGCGGACCTCCGTCACCCGTACAGCCGGGATGACCTCGATCCGGAGCTTCCGGTGTGCCTGGGAGTCGGCGGCGTAGGCGATGAGACCGGTCACAAACGCGTTGAGTGACACGCCGTGAACCTTGGCGACCTCGTCGGCCCACTCTCGCAACGGCTCGGGGATGCGAAGCTCGGTGCGGACGCGCTTGACGTCGCACTTCTCATCCCACCAGACGTACCGCGTGACCATCAGCCGTCGTCGAGGCCAGGTGCTGTGTAGCGAACAGCATCGGTGTCGTAATCATCAATGCCGTCGACCTTGGGCGCACGGAGCTTCTGGTGCTGATCGTTCTTTTCAAGAAGGGACTCAGCCTCGTCCATAGCTGAGGGGAAGTCGTGAGCAGCTTCGAAGAATGTGTTGTTGCGAATTGAGTCGGACGCAACAATGCCTACCGCGATGATGGTCTTCTGAATCTCACGAAGGTCATGCGGGTGCATCTGATCGAAGTCTGCCATTCGGTACTCCTTACCTTTGGAAGAACGGGTAGGAGGGGTAGTCCACCCCGCACGCCTACCAGCAGAGGATTATATGCCCTTCGGGCGAACGCTCCGCCGTCAGGAGTGCGGGGTGGTGTGTAGTTGTGGAGAAGTCCCCCG
>JAUHXM010000059.1 GCA_030426605.1 Phycisphaerae bacterium
TTTTGGGTGGGGGGGCGTGGCATATGCCGATTTGCGATCAAATGCTGTTCGAATTCAGCGTCGATACAGTGTTCCGCGAGTACGCCCAAGTCCGACATCATGAGGCGTGCCGTGTATCGATCCGATGCCTGACGGATCGCGTCGTCAACGTCGTAGAGACGCAGTAATACAAGGCCGATGCTGCTAACCATGACCTCTGCGCCGTGCGTTGCCAAAGTTGTCGTAGCAGAGTCAATGTACAGTTCAGCGATCAAGCAGAATGGATCGCCTGGTTTAGCCCGTGCCTTCAGCCATCCGAGCCTCGCCGCTTCCCACACGGGGGCTGCCAACTCTCTGTCAAGTTCCAGGAGTGTGCCGATAGGCAAGACACCGTCTTTGGCGGCGACAACTTTGCTCAGCACCGCATGGACATCTACGTCAAGATCGAATGGCATCCAATCGTTCATGTCTTCAGGTTCTACAAAGTCCGTCACCCAGAATACTCCACTGGTGCGCGAAGGCTGAACGGGAATCAGATTCCAATTCGCTGCTCCATCCGATCGATGACCTTGAACAAGGACTCAAAGTTCTGCCGCCTGTAGTGCTTGCTGATCCCGTGATCTCGGTCGCCAAGCATCTGCTTGACGAGGTGGGGGGCATCACCCTCAGTGAGGTCTTCAACCATCTGGCTAGCCGTTGAGCGAATGCTCTTTGCGGTCCGGCGTTCTCCGTACGGCAAGTCGGCATTACCCGGGATTGTCGCATCGATGTACTGGGTCATCCGATCCGAAAGATACTTGAATCGTGCAAACGGATAGCCGTCGTGCGATCGCTCAAGCCAAGGGCGGATGGTCTGAGCGGTGGTTTCCCAAAGGCGATGGCACTGGGGAACACCGCCGAAGCGCTTGGTCTTGTTCCGGACTCGAATGATCTCCCGTTGGGCGACGTGGATCTCCGCCGCGCGGAGAGAGAGAATGTCGGCTTCGCGATACGCGCAGTTCATCCCGAGGATCAAGCCAACTCTCAACTCCGAGTCGTCAGTTGAAGCCCAGAGCAGACGCAGTTCATCGTCGCTGAAGAACGTCGGGTTTGGGTCATCGACACCGACGCTCATCCAGTCGGCAGTGATGCTTCTGGGCATCGCAGACAGGTATCCCCGAGCCACAAGCCATGCCGCAAAGTGCTTGGGCCCGTCGAGATTCTTCCTCGCCCATCCAGCGGACTTTTCCGGCTGCTGAGAGACGATGGAATCTCGAAACTCCGCCAGAGCCCTTGGACAGGCTTCGAGGTCCGATGATGACTCGATCTTGGGGTCGTATGCGGCGAGGTACTCGACGACCTTCCGAGATGACGTCCTGATCGCCTGCATCGTCTTGTTCGATGTTCCCTTCCCGCGAAGTTTCGCCCAGTGGGCATCGATGAACTGTTCGACAAGGTCTTTGAGTGGTCCGCTCTCGGTTGCCGCGGACCGACCCGCAGCGATCACGATGTTTCGGAGGTGCTGATTCTCCTCGCGGAGCTTCGCGGCTTCGTCGTCCAAGGCAGCAGCCCGGTCGGCGACGGGTTCAAGTTCGGCGATCCGGTTGATGAGGCGAAGTTGGGGCTGCTTCAGACGTTGCGATTCTTCTCCAGCGTCGCAATCCATCTCGTAGCCTTGCATCGCCATGGCAAGAGCGACTTCTCGGGGAGTCTCGCCGTTGCGGTAGCTAGCGGATGCGGATCGCATCATCTTCAGCCCAAGATCGCTCTTGGCCTGGGCCGCCTTCAATGCTTCCCGGTGGTTCTCCAGGTCTCGCTTCTCGGCTGCCGCCCGCTCGTGCTTGTCGATCCACATCGACGCTTCCAGGACCGCTTGGGCGTAGGCCTCGCGGTCTTGCTCATCGACGCCCGTAGGGCCAAACAGCCTGCTGATGTAACCGCCGTCGCCGCGCGGGTACCGGAGTCGCCAGCAGCGGCGTGGCTTCCAGTAGCGAAGGCGGTCGAGGGGACTCTTGGCCATACCAAACGCTAGCCGGGCAGATCGCCGGGCACACCGGCGTTTGGGTACAGATTTTGGGTACAGCCCTTGTGGGTACGGCTTTGGGTACAGCCGTCAAAAATGCAAAAGGCCCTATGTTTCAAGGGCCTTTCGCAATGCCGGAGGGGGGACTCGAACCCCCACTCTGTCTCCAGAAGCGGATTTTGAATCCGCTGCGTCTGCCAATTCCGCCACTCCGGCGCGGAACCAAGTGTACGGCTCAGCCGCCCTTGAGGAGCGCGACCAGGGCGATGAAAGCGACCACCGCCACGACGCTTAAGAGGGCGGTCGTGAGGATCTTCCAGACCGAGTATGGACGGTCCCCCACCACCTCGCCGGTCTGGGCGTTGATGAGCACCTGGTAGGTCTTGTTCTTGTAGCGGTACGCGCTGACCCAGATGGGCAGCAGGACGTGCTTGAACGTGATCGCCTCGTGGTGCATCGCTTTGGACGAGATCCGCTGAACATCGCCGCCGATATCGGCGCGGATGGTCGCGTCGATCGTTGGCTGCATGAGCCCCTCGGCGGCGACGAACCCCGCCGGCAGGTCCAGGGCGTAACTCTCGGACCGGAACCCGGCGAGGTACGCGTCGTCGTACGGTCGCAATTCATCCAGCTTCCACGGGCCCGCGTCCTCGATGAGGTCCGACGGGAGCGAGGTGCTCGCTGGGACGAGCAGGTCATCGAACTCGTTGTGCACGCGACCCGCGGCGGGGTACCAGCGGGTGCGCTGCTCCTGGCGGGTGCGGGTGACGGTCTTGCCGTTGACGGTGGTCGTGTAGGGGACGGTGACGTAGTAGTGTTCGCCGCGCTGCCCGGTGTAGTCGGTCACGGTGCTCGAGTCGTACGTCCAATAGGGCAGGTAGATGCCCGTGAGGCGCGCCTCGAGACGGGACTTGCTCTTGAGGTCGTTGGGCGCGAACCAGCGTTTCTTGACCCACGCCTGGTACGCGGCCCGCGCGACGGATCGCTCCACCTTGAACGGCACGACGGATCCCGGCTTGATGAGCTTCGTCGAGCGCCCGGTCGCGACGACGTCCGACCCACAGAAGGGGCAGGCGTGGGACGTGACGTTGTCGGGCATCTCGATGTTGGCGCCGCACGCCTCGCAGTGCGAGACGATCTGATCGATCGTCTCGGCGTGCTCGGCGAGCTTCTCGAGGTGTGCCCGGAAGTCGAGCTCGATGATCTCCGTGTGATCGCCCTCGATCTCGTTGACCGCCCGGCAGTATGGGCACGCGAGCGTGTCCGTCCCGGGCGCGAAGACGACCGTCGCACCACACGAGGCGCACGGGAACCGGCGCTCCTGGGCGGGTGCGGGCGGGTCCTCGACGGGTTCGCGGCGCGGGTTGGTGCCCGGCGTGTCCATCAGGAGCTTGGCGAGCCCGGGATCGGCGGCGGGGACCCGCCGGGGATCGGGGGCGGCGTCCGCGCGACGAGCGACGCGACCTCGGGCACCTCGATCGCCTTTGCCCACTGCGCCATGCCCTGCTTCCACACAAGCGTGTCCGGCTTGACCTCGCCCATCCCGACGCGCCTGGCCAGCTCGTCCATCGTGAGCGGGCCGACCTGCTGGCCGTTGATCGCGACGAAGATGGGCGTCGCGCCTGGAATCGGAGGCGGCGCGCCGGGCGTCGCGCCCGGGCCCATGGCGCTCGCCATCTGGGACGCCATCGCGAACCCGGCACCCAGGCCCATCGCGTCGCCCATGCCCCCGCCGGGGTTCTGGGCGGCGTCGCCGATCGCTTCGGCGGTCTGGTACTGCGTGTACTGCTTGAGGTCCCCGATGATGCCCATGCTCGAGCGCTTGTCGAGCGCCTCCTCGACGTTGGGCGGCAGCGAGATGTTCTCGACAAGCAGCGTCGTGAGGGTGAGCCCGTACTCGTTGATCTTCTTGCCGATGCGCTCGGTCAGGAACTCGCCCAGCTCGTCGTAGCTCGCGGCGAGGTCGAGAATCGGGATGCGGCTCTCGCCGAGCACGTCCGTGAACCGGCTCACGATGATGTTCCGCAGTTGATCCACGATGCCGTCGGCGCTGAACTGGGCGCCGGATCCGGCGACCTCCGTCACGAGCGCGCCGGGGTCGGTCGCTTGCATCGCGTAGGTGCCGAACGCGCGGAGGCGGACGGGCCCGAACTCCGCGTCTCGGATCATGACGGGGTTCTGGGTGCCCCACTTCAGGTCGGTGAACCGCTTCGTGGAGACGAAGTAGACGTCCGCTTTGAATGGGGAGTTGAACCCGTACTTCCACCCGAGCAGCGTCGAGAGGATCGGCAGGTTCTTGGTGTCCAGCTCGTATCGGCCCTCGCGGAAGACGTCCGCGATCCGGCCCTGATCGACGAAAACCGCGGCCTGACCGGGGCGGACGATCAGCTGGGCGCCGTGCTTGATCTCGTTGTTGTAGCGTGGGAACTTCCAGACGAGGGTGTCCGGCGTGTCTTCGGGCCACTCGATGATGTCAACGAGTTCGCCCTTGAGTTTCTTCCAGAACGACATCGGCTTCCCCCTTCGGTTGAGTGCGTGGCGTCTCCCATGGTATTCGCTACGGCCGCGGCGCGCTACGGCCGCGGCTAGACCCGCCGGATTGTTCGGGATTCGAGGATGCCGGTTTCAGGTGAACGCGGGGGGCGGCTCTTACGGGCCGTCGGGGATCTCGGGCTCGACGATGTCGGCGAACTGATTCATCGACTCCTGCCACCCGAGGTAGCACATCTCGACGGGGATCGCATCGGGGATGCCCGACTGCTCGAGGGTGACCTCGGTGCCGCAGGCGACAGGTCGGAGTGTGATCGTCACGCCCATCTCGCCCGCGAGGTTCGGGTCGTCGAACCCGTCGGTGTAGCGGATCCGCTCGTGGGGGACGAGCTCGGCGTAGGTCCCGCCAAAGGAGTGCGACGAGCCCGTGCCGAAGTTCGTGAACGACATGCGGTAGCCGCCGCCGACCTCGGCGGTGTGCTCGTGCATGGTCGCGGTGAACCCCTTGGGTGGGGACCACTTGCACATCGCGGCCGGGTCGAGGAATGCCCGGTACACACGCTCGGGCGGCGCCCTGAAGACACGGTGGAGGCGCACGGTGTTGGGCATGATGGTTCCCTCGGCTCAATCAGGGCGACTGGATTCGAACCAGCGACTTCCTGCTCCCAAAGCAGGTGCTCTACCAAGCTGAGCTACGCCCTGCGCTCGCCGGACGCGGGCCCGGCGGATGGAATGGTACGAGCGCCGCGCGACCGGAGGCGGGTCGGGCTCTGCCTTACATCGGGACCTCGCGGAGGTAGACGATCCGCGGCGCGTCGCCCTCGGACGTCACGTTCGAGCGGTCCACCACCATCACGTAGCGGCGGGCGTAGGAGGGCACCAGCGGGTCGCCCGGGCGGAGGTCGGCCACGTCCGACTCGCGGTAGCCGTGCACGACGTACCAGACGGCGTAGACGTCCGACGAGACGGTGATGTTGCCCAGCACGTTGTTCGCGAGCGCGAGCTTTTCGCCGAGATCGTCCTTGAGCGCGTCGGGCTCGGAGCCGTTGTCGTACACGTCCGACTCGAACGAGGCGGTCTCGGACGACCCGACGGAGTACACGTCCGCCTCGTCGCCGTCGAGCCCGATCGCCTGGATCGAGTTGTGCCGGTACGCGTCGAAGTTCGTGTTGGGCGTCGGGGCGGCGCCCGTGACGATCGGCGGGTTCTCCGCCGCCAGCGTGACGGCGAGCAGCTCGCCCGTCGAGCGGAAGCCCGGCGTCTCACGCAGCCCGGGCAGCCCGGTGACGGCGCTGCGGGTGACGTCTTGCGTGTAGTTCTTCGACGCGAGCTCGGCGAAGTCGGTGTACCCGAAGAACCCGTTGGTCGGCAGCGGGTCGAAGCGGAACTCGACCGAAGTGTTGTCCGCCGTGGTGCCGTGCATGTCCGGGTGCGATGCGCGGCGCCACGCCGGCTTGAGCCGGTCGCGGTACGCGACGATCGATGCGGCGACGTCTGGTGAGCGTGAAACGTCCGTGAGGTCCGGGATCGACGAGCTCGACGACCCGCCCGACGCGTACTGGGCCGCCCACCACTCGCGCCGCTGCGTGAAGGTGTTCGGACCCGTGATCTCCTCGAACGACTGGAAGCTCGGGCTCAACCCCGCGAGAAGGCGGAGGGTGGACGCCGGCGCCGTGTTGATGTTGATCGTTCCGGGCACAACGCGGGTGAGCGTGTGGTTGCCCGGGTTGTTGAGGGGTCTGCGCGGCGTGTGCATCCGGGCCCGGCCGAGGACGTCCAGCGCCATCGGGATGCCCGACCCCGCGCGGACGTCGTCCGGCGTGCCGAGCGCGACAGGCGTGTACCGCCCGTCGCCGTCGTCGAAGAACGACACGTAGTCGTCGATCGCGAGCTGCAGGTTGGGCAGGACGTAGCGCCAGTCATTCGGCCCGTTGAGCGTGCCGTCGCCGTCCACGTCGGACCAATCGTTGACGAGCCCGACGTACGGGTCGTCGATCGCGAGGGCGGCCTCGGCATCGTCGTTCTGGTTGTACGACGGGTTGTGCCCCGTGGGCACGTCGTACCCGAGCGCGATCGCGACCATCTCGCTGAGCGTGAGCCACTCGGCATCCACGTCGTACGTCGCGGGGCTGCTCAGACGCAGGGGCGAGGGCGCCTGCACCGGGCCCACGCCCGCGGCGGTCAGCAGGTCCGCGATCCGCGCCGGCGCGCCGCTCGGACGCGACGGGAAGAGCTCGGGGTGCGGCGAGGTCGCCGACGTCGAGTTGTACAGCGACTGCGACGCGACGTTCGTCCCGATCGACGGCGTCTCGAGGTCGTCCATCGAGGCGGCCATCGTCTCCATCGGGCTCGTGCCCGCCTGGAAGAAGTCGCGGAACCGGTGGAAGACGCCGAACTCGGGCTGCGTGACGAAGCTCCAGAGCCGCTGGCGGTCCACGTCCGCGGACGGGCAGGTGTTCACGGTGCCGGTGTAGCCCGCGACCGAGCCCGCCGAGCCGGCGGGGCCGACGGTCTCCTTGAGATTCGTGAACTGCGGGGCGGCGCCGGAGAACAACGCCGGGCGCGGCGCGATGACCCACGGGGCCATGATGCCCGGGTCGTTCGCGTACGTGCCGGAGCGCCGGCGGATGGACTGGCCGATGACGGCGGTCCACCCCGTGTTGTCGTTTCGGATCGCGCGGATCGAGCCGCCGCCCGTGCGACGCCAGGGCTCGAAGAGCTCGCAGTCGATCGCGGCGTTGAAATTCAGCGGGTTGCCGTAGACGAGCCGGATGTCCTCGTCCAGCGCCACGGTGCCGGTGACAGCACCACCGGCGCCGATCGATGTGAAGATGTCCAGGTTCGTCGCGGGGGTGCTGGCGTTGAAGTCAGGGTCCCACAGGCGATCGGCGAGGAGGTCGTTCGCGATCGAGTTCATGCGCGGCTGAGCCTCTTCGTCCAGCTCGGCCTCGCTTGCGAGCTCGACGACGCTCGGGCTTGAGCCCGCGACGCCCGAGCGCTTCCAAAGGCGGACCACATCGGTGCGGTTGATGCGCTCCGTCTGCCCCATGATGGCGGGAACGGGCGTCGTGACCGGGGGCGTGTCGAGGCGCCGGAAGGTCGTGGTCGGGGTGTCGCCCATCGTCGGACCGAGCAGGTGGCCGGTCTCGGGGTCGAACTCGCGGATGCGGACGGGCGCGTTGCCGTCCACGCTGAGTTGCTGTTCGAGCCAGCGCTGCGCCGGCCCCTTGCCCTGGAAGGCGGGATCGTCGAGGACACCGCCGTCCTTCGTCCCGGGTGTGCCGTCCGGGCCGTAGAGGTAGACCTGCTGGTTCATGAAGCTGTGCTCGAGAAGGCCCACCCAGCGTTCCTCGATGGTCTTGAAGTCCCAGTTGCCCGCGCCGGAGTCTGCCTGCGTGGGGCGCTCGCCGTGCTCGAGCGTGTTGTTGGCGAGGGCGTAGAAGACGCGGGACTCGCGCGCGGGGATGGTGACTGAGCGGTACTGCTCGCTGGGTGCGTACTCGTCCTCGGGGGTGCCGGGGACGACCTCGCCGGGCGTGGGGTCGGGGATCGGGTTGCCCGAGGCGTCGATTCCCTGCCCGTCGCCGAACTCGTTGTAGCTGCCCAATGCGTAGAAGCGCCCCGCAAACTCGGTGTAGTAGTCGGGCTGCCAGCGGTCTCGGTCGTCGTCGTAGACGAACTGGTTGCCGTCGCGGTCGTCGTTCCAGTTGATGCCGATGGTCACGGGCACGTCGAACGGGTTGGAGAGCTTGAACGCGATGATGTGCATCAGCAGGTCTTTGTTGCTCTCGAGCGGTGCGGTGCTGATGGTGATGGGCGAGACGAGATCATCATCGACGATCTCCGGCGTGACGCCGGTGAGCACGAGGTCATCGACTCCGTCGGTGTCGAAGTCGTAAACGTCGAGATCACTCTCAGGGATGCCCTCGGAGTCGCCGTCGGGCGAGCCATCGCCATCGACGTCGATCGCTGGCACATCCGTCACGATCGCGAAGGTGGCGACCTCGGTGAGCAGCGGCTGGGGCTCGACGCCGAAGAAGTTGCGGGCCTGTCGGCGGTCGTCGTTGAGGAACGGGCTGCCGTTCGTGCCGACGAGCGACCCGCCGGCGTCGAGGGTGTTGCCGTCGGTGTACCAGGGGAACAGACGCTCGTCCACGTCGTCGGAGACCTGCTGGTCGAGGTCATTGCGGATGCCGTTGTCGAACAGGACGGTGCGGGCGGTCGGTGACTGATCCGTATCGTTGAGATCGACCGAGTTGAGCGCGAGGTGCGCGCTGATCGCGAGCGCCTGCTCGGCGGTGTTGTACCCGTAGTTGAGCGTCCACGCGGATTCTCGGGTAGGCGCAGGGAAATTATTCAGGTCCTCGGTGTCCTGGAGCCACGCGATCCACATGCTCCCCGACTGTGTGCCCGCGTAGGGCGCGAGGGCGCTGGAGAACGCGCCGTACAGACTGCCCGCGTCCCCGAGCAGCCCGCTCAGGGTGCCGACGACGTCGCCCGGCGTGAGGTCGTTGCCCGGGGTGACGCCCAGCGACGGGACGAGCGGCGCGGCACCGTTGTACGTCGTGAGGCGTAGGCGCGGCGAGAGCCCGAGCAGCGCCATCGACTCGGCGTCGATCTGCCCGCGGACGTTCGGGAAGCCGTTGCCGGCGCCCGGGCGGCGGAAGCTCCCGTCGCCGTGCCCGAAACGGTCCAGCGAGAGCGAGCGGTTGGACAGCAGCGGCGTGAGCCGGCGTGCCGAGCCGCGCGCGAGCTGCACGTCGTCGCCGGTGCGCGCCATCATGGTCTGCTCGAGCCGTGAGGTGACGTCCGGGTTGTTCACGCCCCAGTAGGTGAGGAGCTCGCCGAGGTCGTCGATGGTGAAGAGCCCGGCCCCGAAGCCGCCCGCCGCCCCGACGCGTTCCTGCGAACGCGAGATGTCGAGCAGCCCGACCTCGTCGGTGTAGTCCTGGCGGCGTTCGGACTTGTCCGCCTCGCTCGTCAGCAGCGTGCTCCCGGGGTTGCGCACGCGTTCCGGGAACTGGGCCGGGTCGTACTCGAACGAGAAGTTCGAGCTCGCGATGAGGCGGTACGCCTCATCGGGCGCGAACGCGGGCGGGATCACCGAATCGTTGACCAGGGCGTAGAACCGCGGGTCCAGCGGGGTCTCGCGGTCGATCGCGAGGCGCAGCGCGTCGTAGGCGTTCGCGCCCACGATCTCGGCCGGGAAGAGCGGCTCGGCCTCGTCGAGCAGGCTCGTCGCGCCGGCGTAGTCGGGGAACCGGTTGTAGTACGACGTCAGCGGGTAGCTGCCCGCGGCGACGAGCGTGTTGTCGTTGCGACCGACGACGGAGGACTTGTACGTCTGGATCGGGTCGCCGCCGAGGCTCAGGCCCGACGCCCGGTCCTCGACCGGGAAGTCGAGGTTGGCGAAGTTGAGGCCCTCTGGGTTCGGACCGCCGGCACCGTTCCACGAGCCCTTGATGTACTCATCGCCGTTCGCCTTGTTCACCGGCGCCCAATCGAACGCCTGGTCGGACATGGTCAGCAGGCGTCGCAGGTCCACCTCTGCGAGCGACAGCCCGAAGGGCTCGTCGGTGGTCGGGGAGAAGAGCAGATCGCCCGCGGTGTTCAGGTTCACGAGGGCGGAGAGGTCCATCACGCGGGCGGCGAAGAAGACGCGGTAGTCCGGGTCGCCGTCGAGCTCGATCACGTTGTCCGGGTCGGAGGCGTCCACGAGCTCGGCCCAGCGGGAGTCCGCCATGCCGTTGCCGTCCGCGTCGGCGTACTGGTACGCCCAGTAGTCGGGGGATGACCAGTCGGCGACCTGGCCGGACCGGTCACGCATGATGAACTCCTGGTTCACCGGGAAGTGCATGTAGCGTTGGAACATGGTCCAGACGGCGGGCGTGTTGTAGATCTGTGCGCCGCCCACGCCGGGCAGCGGGTAGGGCTGATCGGCGCCTGGGAACCAGAACCCGCGGTTGAGCGGGTCGAACGCGCGGATGCCCGTATCGACGCCGGTGCCCGCGGCCTGGTCGGGCTCGAGCAGTGTGAGCCCATAGGTCATCCCCGCGCGGGTGGTTCCGGTGACGTCGTCGTTGTAGGTGCCGACGACGGGCCGGGCATCGAACCCGCCGATGACGCGCGCGGCGAACGGGTTCGCCTCGGGGCGCAGATTGAAGAGGTTCACGAACCGCCCGTCAGGCGCGAGGTTCGAGATCTGCCACCAGTCACGCCGGTCGAGCCAGTAGCCCTCCGTCCGGTTGTTCGACCAGACGCGCCCGTTGGCGAACGTGGTCGGCGAGGCGAACGGGCTGAGCTCCTCGGGGCCCAGGTACTCGGGCTCGGTTGAGGCGAGCCACGGGTCGTAGGGCACGCGCGCGTCGCGATCAGCGGTCAGCCCGGGCGCGATCTCGACATGCCGGCCCGAGCGGTTGAACAGCTGGTAGTCCTGGATCGCGCCGAACTTCTGCGAGCGGACGGTGAAATCGGTGTACGGGTAGTCGAACGCCTCACGGGCCGGGCGGATGTTGAAGTTGCCCGCCCCGGTCGCGGGGATGAGGTAGGTGTCGAACCGGTCGTCGGCGATGGGCTGGATGATGGACGCCGCGACCTCGAACGAGGCGGCCTCGTTCTGCGCGCGCCGCGTCACCGCGCGGGCCGACTGGGTGTCCGACTGACCGATCGAGATGTAAATCGCGCCGAGGACGGCGACGAGCGCGAGGATGCCGATGACGATCAGCAGGGCCGAGCCGCGCCGGGCGTTCGTGCGTGTTCTCGTGGTGGTGTGTCGGTTCATGGTTCACACTCCGGTTGCGTGGGGAGGCGTGGCGCCTTCCCTCAGGACGCGGCGCGGGGCCGCGCGGTTGGCTTGGTCGGCGGCGGTCGTCCGCCGGCGCGGCGCGTTGGCGCCGCGGCTTACAACGCGCCGCGGTCGTCGTCGGGCACGTCGAAGATCACCTCGATGGTCGATTCGATCGACGGGTCGGCCGGGTCGGCGAGGCTCATGGTCACGCGGATCTGGGTGGGCCACTTCATGGGCACGAGCGACCCGCCCCCACCGCTGCCGCCCACGCCGATCGCGCCATCGGGCACCCACCCGACGTACCCGAATGCCGCGGTCTCGGTCTCGGCCGGGGGCGGGGTCGAGTCGTCGAGCGTGTCCTGCCCGACGAGCAGCCCGCGGTTCGGGCGCTCGGGGTCGGCGCTGCCGGGGTCGGGCACACCCATCGGGTGCTGGTAGAACAGGACGGTCGGGCGGTCCATCCCGGCGACGATCCGACCGTCGCCGTCGGTGTCCATCGTGCAGCGCTCACGCCCGAACCAGATGGTCTGCTTGTAGCGCGGGTCGCCCGGGGTGACGTAGTACTGCGAGCCCGAGCCGTAGGTGTCGTCGAAGACCCACCCGTAGGTCCACTCGACGATGAACTCGGTGCAGCGGGGCACGAACGCCCATCGCGTCAGGACTTCCTGGTCCGCCTGCTCGTAGATCGTGCGGATGATGTCCGTGGGGTCGGAGGTGTCCACGTCGAGCCCGGCCCGCGGATCTGGCGGCGAGGGCTCGAAGCGGATCCGCGGGCTCGTGCGGTTGCGGTGTGCCTGCGCGACGCCGGACCCGAAGTTGTACATCTCGGCCAGGACCTCGTCCGAGTGCGGCCCCGCGTCGGAAAGCGAGTCCGCCGTCGCGTCCGGCGCGACGGGCAAGGCGTTGACCATCATCTGCCACGGCTTGTTCTTGCGTGCGAACGTTTTGGGGAAGTAGACCCCCATCTTGTCGCGGCGGATCAGGTCGTCAAACTCGGCGAAGTTCTCCACGCCTTCGAGCCCGGGGACGACCGTCGTCTGGTTGATGTTGTAATCGAACGCGGTCACGATCGACTCAATCTCGGCGAGGCTTGTCGTCGCGATGTCGATCAGCCCGCTCGACGTCCGCGCGGCGGACGTCTCGGGCAGGCCGCTTGGCGTGGGCTGGATCGCGATCGTCTGGTCGTCGTACGCGATGTCTACAACGCGCGGGTAGCCGGCGCTGGCGAACGCGGGGTTCTGGTTCGGGTCCAGGTCGCGGACGTACCCGGGTGTGCCCTGCGCACCGGCCGCGGAGAGCGCGGGGTCGAGCTGCTGGAACGCCCAGAAAATGCTGGAGACCGCCGGCTGCAATGCGACCTGGTACGCGCCGTCGGTCACGCCGGTGCGAAGCCCGTTCGCGTCGTTCGACCGATCGACGGGGTAGCCATAGAGCCCGTCGGCACCGAAGTCCGGCAGCGCCTGCGCGAGGGGGTCGGCGGAGGGCACGAGCAGGGTGACGTGGCGCAGCAGCGACCAGTCCGACGCGTACCGATTCGGGTTGACGAACTCCTCGAACCCGAGCCCTGGGTTGTACCCGAGCCGGTCGATCGCGGCTTTGCCGGGGAGGGTGAGCCCCTGCATCGTGTCGTCGAGGCGGGGCTTCTCGTAGGTGCCCGGGTAGGTCGGGTCCTCGTCGGCGAACGGGTCGCCGTCGTTGAACTTGCGTTGCCCGTGCCCGTACCAGATGCGCGCTTCGCTCGAGCGGGCGATGAACCCGGGCTGGACGGGCATGCGGGCGGTCTCGAAGTCGCCGCGCGCGAAGAACATGATCTGATCGACGCGGCGCGGGCGCGGGTTCGGATCACCCGGGAACGCCTCGACGTTCAACCGGTCGGTGTACCCGTCGCCGTCGTTATCGGGTTGGGCGCCGTCCACAGCGATCGCCCACTCGTTGCGGATCACGAGGAACCCGTCGCGCGTCATGCGCTCGAAGTCGCGCCGCATCACGCGCTCGATCTGGGCGGTCACCTGGTTCAGCCGGCTCTGACGCCGACCGGCGGAGATCGTGTCGCCGACCGAAGAGAAGATCGTCGCGACCGAGACCGCGACCAGCGCGAAGGCGCCGACGGCGACGATCAGCTCCATGAGCGTGAACCCGCGGCGTACCTGATTCGACCACCGGCGCATCACTCGCCCTCCACCGTGAAGACTTGGACCGACACGGGCGTCTGCGGCGTGTAGACCAGCACCCGCTGCCCGAGGTTCGGGAACGGCGGATCCACCACGATCTGGCGATCGCCCGACCCGTCCGTCTCGATGCCCAGCACCCGGCGCACGATGCCCAGGTCGTCCAAAATCAACTGCCCCTCGCGCCCGAGGAGCGACTCAACGAGCTTGGACGAACCCGCGGGGATCGGGAACCGATCGACGGGGAGGTTCTGGTTGCCGCCGGCGTGCTCGGGGAACACGTAGAGCTCGCGCAGCCTCGAGTAATCGCCCGTGCCATTGCCCGAAGGGCGGCGCTCGTCGTCGGCCCCGCCCGCGGGCGTCTCGCCCAGCGGGACGGCCGTCGGAGTGACGTTGCCCCCTGGGCGGAGACCCTCGCCCGTCAGCACGTTCGCCAGCCGCTTGTCGTCGGGCACGCGGATGCCCGCGTCGATCCGCCGCACGAACAACGCGACCTCCAACGGGGCGTGGTGCGCGGTACGGCGGAGGGCGATGTCCCACGCGAACTGCGGCGTCGCGCTGCCGTACGCCGCCGGGAAGACGCGGGCCGTCACGGGGACGAGCTGCACCGGGGTGGTGCGGAGCTCGATCGCGCCGTTGTCGTAGGTATCGATGAGGCGTTGATGCCCCGCGAGCCCGCCCTGGACGCGCCGATCGAAGATCCAGCGCCCCTGGTTCGACGCACCGACGCTCGGGCCGCCGGTCGGCGCGGGCGGTTGGGCGAGTGCGATCACGGGCTCCCAGTCGATCATGCCCTTGGGCGTCTCGACCTGCGCGCGAATGCTCGCGACGGCGCTGGGCCCGCGCATCTCGTTCGCGGCGTCGCGCTGCTGCGAGACCACGACGGGGAAGACCGCCGCGAGGCCGAGCAGCCCGAACCCGAGCACGAGGATCGCGATCAGGATCTCGACGAGCGAGAACGCGCGACGGGTGTGTGGAGCGTTGAGCACGATCATGGGTCGAGCTCCAGGAGTTCGCCCGTGTAGGGGCTGAGCGTGAAGATGGAGGCTTCGGGCTGATCGACGGGCCCCTCGTCGGGGTCGAAGTTGATCTCGCCGTCGCCGATGAGCTGGTTGGGAAGCCCGCCCCGCTCCGAGCCCGGCCCGCCGTGCGTGTCGCCCGAGATCCACGAGTTGATGTTCTGGCGCACGGTGTCGGCGTCGAACGCGCCGCGGAAGAGCGAATCGTCCAGGCGGATGCCCGGGTTTGATTCCGAGTACGGCCGGAAGAGCGAGTTGGTGGCCTTGTTGAGCCCGTTCGCGTTGATGCCGGCGGCGAGCCGGCGCTCGTCGGCCAGCGCGAGCCGCGACACGGGGCGGATGAGGACGGTGTCGTTGGAGGCGCTGCCGATCAGACGCGAACGCTCGCGGAAATCCTCGTCGTTGTAGTACGTCCCGTTGGCGTCGGGGTTGGCGTCTTGAATCGCACGCGAGGCCCACACGCCGAGGTCGTCGGCCTTGTCCACCCGGCGCCAGGCGCGGCGCCGGTCCGCCGGGTTGTACGTGTCGCGGTCGGCCTCGCTCGGGCGTGGATCGACGAGCACGGACGACCGCAGCGAGCCGGTGATCGCGCCGGTCGAGGCGTCGAAGCGGACCATGAAGGACTGACGCCCGGTCGAGCCGTCTGCCGTCGCCGGGGCGCTGCGGTTGGCGTCGTAGAATCCGGACTCCGGGAAGACCCAGTTGCCCTGGATCTTGGTGAGGTCGCCCGGGTCCGTGCCGCCGTAGTGCTCGGAGTTGTACCACTCGGCGATCTCGCGTCCGCTGTTCATGGAGTCGAGCATGAGCCCGCCCGGCGCGTACCCGCGGACGTTCCAGAACGCGGGCAGCGGGATCGCCTCGGCGAGCCCCGACGGCACGAACACGTCGCGGTTGATGTACTGCCCGAAGAACCCGCTGAACGGCGGCTCGTTGATCCCGCCGATGCCGTTCTGCCCGCCGCCGGGCACGACGTCCTTGAACGTGCCGACCTGCTCGGCGGGCACGATGCTCATCTGCCCGCTGGCGTCGAACAGAAACACGATCGCGCCGTCACCGCCCTGGGACGAACGCAGCGAGACGTCGCGAGCCACCGTCACGCTGCGCCGCAGCGAGTTTTCCGCGAGCGAGCGCGTCGCCGAGTAGGTCATCGCGTTGAACGACGGCACCGCGACCGCGACGAGCAGCACGATGATGCCCACCACCACCATCAGCTCGACGATGGTGAACGCGGGGCGTCGGAATGTCGGCTTCGTGCGTGTCATTGTTCGAGGATCACCACGTTGTCTTCCTGGAATGAGGCTCTGACGCGGGCGATCTCGTCGGGGGTCGTCGCGGTGCCCGAGCGGTCGAGAACACTCATGGGTTCGGTGCCGAAGAACCCGTCAGGCCCCGCGCCGACGATCGCCCAACGGGCGTTGCGGAGTTCGGTGTTGCCACCGGTCACGTCCACCTGCTCGCGCGTGGTGCCGGGGGGCAGGTCGCTCAGCTCGCCGGCCTGCCGCCCGTAGTCGATCATGTCCGACAGGACGAACGGGATGTTGAGGTCGATCGCGTTCGTGTTCGCGCCCAGGCGCCCGCCGAGTTCGCCCTCCACGCGTTCGTTCCGACCCGGCTCCCACCGGTAGTAGCGGAAGGGGTTGCCGTACCGATCGACGAACGCGGCACCGAATCGGCGCCCCGTGATCAGCCCGCCGGCGCCCTGCCCGTGGTGCTCGGCAAGCTCGGTCTGGCTCGCGTACGACGGGTTGATCTCGACGGCGTCCGATGCCGAGTCCATGAAAGCATCGACGGGCGTGCGTGCCCCTTGGCCCGACGCGCCCGCAAAGGTGCCGTCGCGCGCGGGCCGTGTGAACCCGGGGCCGTCCACGCCGTCAACGTCTCGGTCGAGCACGCCGGCGAGGTAGATGGGCAGCGCAAACTTCGAGTACCGCCGATCGCTCGTCACGCCGTTCCGCGTGAGCGCGAACGCGATCGCGTCCTCGGTGATGTTTCCGCTGGCGTCCTTGAGATGCCCGCCGCGGAGGAAGTCCAGATCCTTGTGCTCGGAGTAGACCGCGACGGAGGGAAACATCGAGCCGACGTTCCGCTGCACGAGTGGCAGGTTCTGATACCCGCCGTCGTACGAGCCGATGACGCCCGCCTGGATCGCCTCATCGAGCAGACCGGGCATCGCGGGCGGGTCGCCCAGCATGAGGGGGTTGCCGTCCGCGACGAGCGGGACGAGGTACCCGTACTGGCTCTCAAACTGGTCAACGCCGGTGCCCATCGATCGCGCGGCCTGCAGGTCCGCCACGCCCTGGGCGCTGGAGAACACCGCACGGACGCCAACAAGCAGCAGCGCCATGAGCAGCGCGATGATGAAGATCACCACGAGCAGCTCGATCAGTGTGAACCCGCGCCGGGCCATCAGATTGTGCGTGCCGTTGCGCATCGCGTCCTCCCGCTCAGCCCTGCAGAGACTCGATCATCTTCACCATCGGGAGGAACATCGCCAGCACGATGACGAGCACCATGCCGCCGAGCACCACGATCATCAACGGCTCGATCAGCTTCGTCAGCGACTGCACCGCAACGTCCACCTCTTCGTCGTAGTTGTCCGCGATCTTCAGGAGCATCGCGTCCATCTCGCCCGTCTCCTCGCCCACGTCGATCATGTTCACCACGATCGCGTCGCACGTCTTGGACTCGCGCAGCGGACCCGCGAAGCTCTCGCCCTCGCGGATCGAGTCGTGCACCTTCATCAGAGCTCTCTCAAACACGTAGTTGCCCGACGTCTGGCTCGTGATCGTCACGGCCTCCAGAATCGGAACGCCCGCGCTGATCAGGGTGCCCAGCGTCCGGCTGAAACGCGCGATCGAGGACTTCTTCACAAGGTTGCCGAAGATCGGTGTCCAGAGCAGCATGATGTCCGTCGCGGCGCGGCCCGGCTTGCTCAGACGGATGATCTTCAGCACGATCGGTGTCAGCACCGCGATGCCGAACATGACCGCCACGCCCTCGCCGGGGAACCGCGACGTGGGCAGCGTGCCCGCGAACCACGCGCTCGTGTTCATCAGCCACAGCGTGATGCCCGGGAGCTCCACGCCGAACTCGGTGAAGATCTCCGCGAATTTCGGGATGATGAAGATCATGATCGCGCTGAGGATGATCATCGAGATGATGACGACCACGATCGGGTAGATCATCGCGCCCTTGATCTGGCGCTTCAGCCGCTGGCTCTTCTCCATGAACTCCGCGAGACGCTGCAGGATGATGTCCAGCACGCCGCCGATCTCGCCCGCGTTCACCATCTTTGTGTACAGCTTGTTGAACGCCTTGGGGTTCTTGGCCATCGCTTCGGACAACGAAGACCCGCCCTCGACCTCCTCGCACACACTCAGCAGCACGTTCTTCAGAGGCCCGGGCTTCTGCTGCTGCTCGAGAATGTTGAGCGAGCGGAGCAGGGGCAGGCCCGCGTCCTGCAGCGTGGAGAGCTGACGCGTGAACAGGGTCAGATGCTTGGCGCTCACGCCGCCGATCGAGAACCCGCCGCCGCTCTTCTTCTTTTTCTTCTTCTTGGCGCCGCCCTCGCCGTCGGCGGCCTTCTTGCCCTTCTGCGGGCGCACCGACGTCGGGAAGTAGCCCTCCGCTTTGATCTTCTGGACGGCTTCCTCGCTGTTGGCCGCCTCGATCGTCCCCTTCTGGCTCTTGCCAGCCGGGTTCAGCGCTTCGTAGGTAAACGTCGGCATCGCGTGTCAACTCCTCGGCGCCAGCAGGCGCCGGAACGGTGTCATCATTCTTCGGCGAGCGTCTCGCGCATCACCTCGTCGATCGAGGTCTGCCCCTCGTAGATCGACAGCAGCCCGCACTCACGGAGCGTCCGCATGCCGCGCTTGCGCGCGTGCTCGCGGAGCACCGCCGTGGAGGCCTCCTTCATGACGAGCTCGCGCATCTCGTCGTCCATCGTCATGATCTCGAAGAGCGCCATGCGCCCCTTGTACCCGCCGCCCACGCCCTTCGCGCCCGAGCCCGGGCGGAAGAACGTGCGGCCCTTCACGTCCTCGGGACGCAGGTTCAGCTCGAGCAGTTCTTCCTCGCTCGGCGTGTACTCTTCCTTCGTCTTCGGATCGAGCGTGCGCACGAGGCGCTGCGCCACGATGCCCTCGATGGTCGCCGTGAGCAGGAACGGCTCGAGCCCGAGGTCCACCAGACGGATGATCGAGCTCGGCGCGTCGTTCGTGTGCAGCGTGCTCAGCACCAGGTGGCCCGTCAGCGACGCCTGCACCGCGATCTGCGCGGTCTCCAGGTCGCGGATCTCGCCCACCAGGATCACGTCCGGGTCCTGACGCAGGAACGAACGCAGCGCCTTCGCGAACGTCAGCCCCACCTCCGGGTTCATCTGGCACTGGCACAGGCCGTCGATGTCGTACTCGACGGGGTCCTCGGCCGTGAGCAGCTTCGTGTCGATCGTGTTGAGCTCGCTGAGCGCGGCGTACAGCGTCGTCGTCTTGCCCGAGCCCGTCGGCCCCGTCACGACCACGATGCCGTTGGGCTTCTTGATCAGCCCGCGGAAGGTCTCCAGGTCGTCCTCCCGGAACCCGACGCGGTCGAGCTCCAGCTGCACGTTCGACCGGTCGAGCACACGCATGACGACGCTCTCGCCGTAAATGGTTGGCAGCACCGCGACACGCAGGTCCACGGGCGTCCCCCCCACCGTCAGCTCGATGCGCCCGTCCTGCGGCAGGCGCCGCTCGGCGATGTCCAGGCTCGCCATGACCTTCACGCGGCTCGTGATCGCCGGCCCCAGGTGCTTGGGCGGCGGGACCATCTCATACAGCACGCCGTCGATGCGGTACCGCATCTTGAACTCGTTCTCGAACGGCTCGAAGTGGATGTCCGACGCGCGGTCGCGGATCGCCTGCAGCAGCACGAGGTTCAGCAGCTTGACGACCTGGTTGTCGTCCGCCGCGTCGAGCACCGCGTCAAGGTCGATCGAGTCCGACGAGTGCGCCCCGAGCTCGGCGAACTTGTCGTTGCTCTCGAGCTGGCTCATCACGTCCACCATCGACTCGGTCTTCGAGTAGTGCTCGGCGATGATCGCGTCCACGGCGTCCGAATCCGCGACGACCGCCTCGACGTTGAAGTTCATCAACAAACGCAGGTCATCCACCGCCTGGAAGTTGTCCGGGCTCTTCAGGGCAACCTTCATCTTCTTGCTCGACGCGTCGTACTCGATGGGGATGCACTGGTACGCCTGGACGTTCTCCGCCGGGATCGCGCCGACGAGCTCCTCGTCGGGCTCGAACCCCGCGAGGTCCACGTACTCCATGCCAGCCTGCCCGGCGAGCGCCCGGTCCACGTCCTTCTGCGTGCAGTACCCGAGCTCGATCAGGATCTGCCCGAGCAGCACCTTCTGGGACCGGCTCTTCTGGACACCCAGCGCCTCGTGAACCTGCTCGCGCGTGACCACGCCGAGCTTCGTGAGCGCCCGTCCAAGCCGCCGACCTTTGAGTTCAGAAGGATCCATCGTGAAGCACGCTCCCGGGGTTCGTCGGAAGCTCGATCGCACACCCCAACACGCCGGGCTCGGCGGCCGGCCGAGCCCGTCCCACGCGGACCACCCGGTCTCGCGCGGGGCGCGGTTCTCGGACGATCGCCAGGTCGCATTCGACCCAGGCCCGCACGACCGCCGCGCCTAGCAAGAGTTTCGCGACACAAGCCCCCTGGGTTCAAGTCGCAGGAGATCCAGAAGTGAAAATGGATCAAATGACTTTTGGATTTTATCGCACATCAAAGCGATCAAGACTTCTTGTCGGCCCCGTCATCGGTCTCCGCATCCGGATCATCCAGCTCCGGACGACCGATGACACCACCCGCCTGATGGACCTTGTTCCTGAGGGCATTTTGATCTTTGCACTTATCAATCATCTCTTCCGCGGCAATCATGCCCCGGCTGTAGAGAGACCAGAGATGATCGTCCAGCAACTGCATGCCGTACTTCTTGCCCGTCTGGATCATCGAATCGATGCGGAAGGTCTTGTTGTCACGGATCAGGTTCTGGATCGCCGGGGTGATCACAAGGAACTCATACCCCGCCACCATGCCCTTCGTATCCACACGGGTGAGAAGGACCTGGGAGAG
>JAUHXM010000060.1 GCA_030426605.1 Phycisphaerae bacterium
GACTCGATTCAGCCCGCGGCCTCGGCCGCCGATGCCTGGGCGGGGGCACCGCGGCTTGACAAGACCGAAGTCGGAGGTAGGCTCTGGCCGATACCGACCCCGTCAGGACATCAGCCCCGATGATGCACACCGCCACCAAATACGCCAAAGCCAAAGACGCCAAGGGCGTCCGGGGCTTTGGTGCGGCTTGGTGCGAGCGGGTGTAGGAACCCGCAACCACCCGAGAGTCTCACGATCGAACCCCCGGCACCCCGGGGGTTTGTTGTTTTTCACATCGCACGAGCCCGTCGCCGGCACGCCGGCTGGAAAGGAACACCGATGGACCAACAGATCACTGGCATCACGACCGAGTGCCCGGAATGCGCGGGCGAGGTGCCCTTCGACCGCCCGCCGCTTGCCGGGCAGGTGATCCCGTGCCCCGGGTGCGCGGCGGAACTCGAGGTGGTCGGGCTCAACCCGATCCGAGTCGATCTCGCGCCGGAGGTCGAGGAAGACTGGGGCGAGTGACCGGCGTTCGGGCACACACGCCGCGAGGAGAACCGCATGCGGATCGCGATGATGCACACGAGGGTTCGCGTCGAGGAGCGGCTGCTGCTCGACGCGTTGGAGGCGGCGGGGGTCGGGGCAACGCCCATCGACGCCCGATCGGTCGTGCTCGACCCCGCCTCGGCCCGGGATTGGCGCGCGTACGACGCCGTCCTCGACCGCTCGCTCAGCCTCACGGCAACGACCACGATCGGGCGCGTGCTCGAAAGCCTCGGCGTGCGGGTCATCAACTCGCCGGCGGCGGTCGAGCTCTGCGCCGACAAGCTGCGCACGACAATCGCCCTTGAGCGTGCCGGCGTGCCCACGCCCCGGGTGCGGGTCGCGGTCGATCCCGAAACCGCGCTCCGTGCGGTCGAGGAAATCGGCTACCCAGCCGTCCTCAAGCCGACCGTCGGGTCGTGGGGGCGTCTGGTGGCACGGGTCAACGACCGCGACGCCGCCGAGGCCGTCATCGAGCACCGGGCCACGCTCGGGTCCGTGTCGCATCACGTCTACTACGTGCAGGAGCACATCGTCAAGCCGGGGCGTGACATCCGCGCGTTCGTCGTGGGTGGCGAACCGATCGCTGCCATCGCGCGCACGAGCGAGCACTGGGTCACGAACACGGCCCGCGGGGCGCACGCGTCCGGGCTCCCGCTCACGCCCGAGCTCGCGGATCACTGCTCCCGCACCGCCGCCGCGATCGGAGGCGACATCCTCGCCGTCGATCTGCTCGAGTGCCCGCGACGGGGCCTGCTTGTCAACGAGGTCAACCACTCCATCGAGTTCCGCAACAGCATCGAGACCACCGGCGTGGACATCCCCGGAGCCATCGCCGCGCACGTCGCCCGCGTCGCCCGCGCCGACGCGCCCGCGGGGGTGCCCGCGTGACGGCCCGTGCCGCCGTCATCGGCGCGAGCGGGTACACCGGCGGCGAGCTGCTGCGCCTTCTGATGGCCCACCCCGGGGTCGAGGTCGTCCAGGCGACGTCGCGCTCCCTGCGCGGGCAGCCCCTGCACCGCGCCCACCCGAACCTCCGCGGGCACACCGCTCTTCTCTTCTCCAGCCCCGACGAGCGCGAGCCGTGCGACGTCGCGTTCGTTTGTCTGCCCCACGGGTTGGCGGTGCCGGTGGTCCGCGAGTGGTCGGCGCGCGCCCGCATGGTCGTCGATCTCTCGGCCGATCTCCGGCTCCGCGACCCCGCCGCCTACCGGCGCTGGCACGGCGAGGACCACCCGGACCCGGGCCTCCTCTCGCGGGCCGTGTACGGCCTGCCCGAGATCTCGCGCGAACGCCTCCGCGGCGCCCGCCTCGTCTCGGGCGTCGGGTGCAACGCGACGGCGATGACGCTCGCCCTGCTCCCCCTTGCCCGCGCCGGCCTCATCGAGCGCGTCATCGCGGATGTCAAGGTCGGGTCTTCCGAGGCGGGCGCGGCGGCCAGCGCCTCCTCGCATCACGCGATCCGGGCGCGCGCCGTGCGCACCTATGCCCCCGCGGGGCACCGCCACCTCGCCGAGGTCGAGCAGTCCCTCGGCCCGGTCCCGATCGACGCCACGATCACCGCGATCGATATGGTCCGCGGCGTCCTCTGCACCGCCCACGTTCTGCCGACGCGGCGCGTCGAGACGCGCGAACTCTGGAGAATCTACCGAGAGGCGTACGGGCACGAGCCGTTCGTCCGCATCGTCTGCGACCGCACCGGGGCGAACCGCCTGCCCGACCCCCGGGTGCTCGTCGGGTCGAACCACGCGGACGTTGGGTTCGCGATCGACGAGGGGTCGGGACGCATCGTGGCGCTGGCGGCGATCGACAACCTCGTCAAGGGGGCCGCCGGCTCGGCGGTCCAGAGCATGAACATCGCGCTCGGGCTGCCCGAGGGCGAGGGGCTGGATTTCCCGGGCTTGCACCCGGCGTAAGGAGGACGCGATGGCGCGCACGATCGTGGTCAAAGTCGGAGGAGGGGAAGGCATCAGCCTCGCGCACGTCGCGGAGTCATTCTCCGCGATCGTCGCGTCGGGCGCGCGGTGCGTGCTCGTGCACGGCGGGTCGCACGAGACCAACGTCGTGTCCGAGCGCCTCGGCATCCCGGCACGCACAATCACCAGCCCCTCCGGGCACGTCAGCAGACGGACGGACCGAGCGACCCTCGATGTGTTCGAGATGGTCTATTGCGGGCGTGTGAACAAGACGTTGGTCGAGCTGCTCCGTCGGCGAGGCGTAGACGCCGTCGGGCTGTCGGGCATCGACGGCGGGCTTTGGCGGGGCGTCCGAAAGACCGCCATCCGATCGGTTGAGGATGGGCGCACCGTGCTGATCCGCGACGACCTCTCCGGGCGTGTGGAGGGTGTCGATGCGGCGTTGCTCGCGATGTTGATCGAAGCGGGGCGGGTGCCCGTGCTGACCCCGCCCGCCGTGACGGACGATGGTGTCGCGATCAATGTTGACGCCGACCGTGCCGCGGCGGCGACGGCGGCGGCGCTCGGGGCCGACGAACTCCTGCTCCTCTCCAACGTCGAGGGCGTGCGCCGGGATCCGGGCGACCCGGGATCGCTCATCCGAGAGGTGGGGGCGGCCGGAATCGACGCGGTGCGCGCATCCGCCCGCGGGCGGATGAAGAACAAGGTTCTTGCGGCGGAAGAGGCGATCGCCGGCGGTGTCGGACGCGTTGTCATCGGGTCGGCGCTTGGGGCCAATGCCATCAATCGCGCCCTGGCGGGTGCGGGCACGGTGTTCGAGGGGGTGGCGGCGTGACGGCCCTCACAGCCCAGAGGCTCTCCGGGCACCCGCCGACGGACGCGGACGCGATCGCGTTTGTTGAGCACCTCGTGGCGACGCCGAGTGTCTCGGGCTCGGAGGCCGACGCGGTCCGGGTGTACGTCCACGCCGGCGCGCGCATCGGCATGCGGTGCGAGATCGACAGGGCGGGCAACGGCGTCGCCCGGCGGGGCCCGGAGGGCGCTGGCGTACGCATCGCGCTGCTCGGGCACATCGACACGGTCCCGGGACGGATCCCCGTGCGCACCGAAGGGGGCGTGCTGCACGGGCGGGGGTCGGTGGACGCCAAGGGCCCGCTGGCGGCGATGCTCGTCGCCGCGGCTCGGGCCGATCTGCCCCCGGGCGTCGCCCTGGACGTGATCGCGGCGGTGGGGGAGGAAACACACGGCTCGCCCGGCGCTGTCTACGTCCGCGACCGTATGCGGCCCGACGCGTGCATCATCGGCGAGCCGAGCGGCTGGGACGGCGTGACGCTGGGGTACAAGGGCCGGCTCGTTGTGCACGCACAGAGCGTCCGCCCGTGCGCGCACAGCGCCGGTCCCGACCCGTCGGCGGGTGACGATATCCACGCGTGGTGGGCACGCACGCTCGCGGCGGTCGAGAGGCTGAACGAGGGGCGCGCTGGCGCGTTCGAGCGTGTCCAAGCGAAGATCCTGAGGGTGCACACCTCGGAGGACGATGCGCACGAGCGAGCGCGGATCGAGGCGGGCTTCCGGATCCCGGTGGGCCTGGCGCCGGGTGACGTGCTCGCGATCGCCGAGCGGTCGGCGCGTGGGGAGATCGAGGTCACATCGTCGGGGGGCGAGCACGCGGTGCGCTCGGACCGGAACGACCCTGTCGCTCGCGCGCTCACACACGCCGTGCGGGGGGAGGGCGGCCGTCCGCGGCTGAAGGTCAAGACGGGCACGGCGGACTTCAACGTCGTTGCGCCGGTGTGGCGGTGCCCCATCGCGGCGTACGGGCCGGGCGACAGTTCGCTCGACCACACGCCCGAGGAGCGTCTGGACCTGGATGAGTATCTGAGGTCGATCGGTGTGCTGCGGCGTGCCATCGAGGCCCTCGCGCGCGAGCTGCGGCCGCCCGGGCGCTGAGATTCGAGTGCGTCGTGGCTCGGGCTGGCGCCCGTGTTGCCGCGGAGCGTCGGGTCGCTCGCAGCCAGACGCGGAAGTCGGCTGGCATCGCGACGACCCCAGCGTCTGTCGGTGGGGCACCTCGGTCGCGGTCCGGTGCTCGATCCGTGCGCCCAACGGCCAGCACGAGCCACCCTCCAGCACTCACCCCCGGATCTGTCGCAGGATCGCCGGGTCCTTGATCTCGTCGTCTCTCGCGAGGAGGAGCGTCTTGGCGAGCACCTCCGCGGTCTTCGGGTCATCGTCGGCGAAGGGGAGGAACAGCCTGCCTCGGTGCTGGCTGTGCACCGCCACGATCATCAGGACGCGCCCCGGCATGACCTTGGTGGTCGCGCTCCCGAGGTGGACGCTGTAGCTCGCCTTGGTGCCGTCGATCGTGGCGTGATGCCCCTTGACCCTGACATTGGTGAGCCCGAGGAGCTGGCACGTCTCGCGGAGCAGCGACGCCCGCATCTCGACCGTTGACGCGCTCGCCTCGGGGTCGATGCCGCCGGCGTGGGCCACGCTGACGACCAGATCGAGATCGCGCATCGTCTCGCTGAACAGTCGGGCGGGCACTTCGGACACCAGCAGCCGCTTCGCCCGATCGCCGCGCCGATAGAACGCGACACCCTCCAGCGTCAGGTCCTCGATCTCGGCCGGGGTGTGGAAGTGCTCCTGGAACCAGAGGTCGGCGATGATGCCCTCGTCGTGAAAGACGCGGCTGGCACCCTCCTCAGGCGTGAAGAGCCACTGCCGTTGCTTGAGCAGCGACAACGCCTGCCGGGGGTTCACCTGATGCCCCGCGTACCGCCGCGTCATATCGCAGCCGTCGAGTTCGTGCTCAGTTCTCGGGTAGACCTCACGAAAGACCTGCTTGAACGGCTGCACACGCTCGGCGGCGAAGCACTCGCGCTGCCACGCGGTCCAATCCCCCCGGTCCAGCAGATCGACCGGGTGTGCGAGCCGGACCTGGTCGTCGTTGCCGACGGGCTCCGCGTTCCCGGCATGATCGCGGAGGACCCTCGCGCCTTCCATGGGGTAGCCGATGAGTGCGCCCGCGCCGACGAAGACGAGCCGCTCAACCATCGGGCGGAGCATGGGGTGTTCGCAGAACTCCATCAGTTCGGCGCGCGAGAAGGCGTCCCCGCGGCACATCGATTCTTCGAGCGATTGGCGCATCCGAGACCGTTGGCGACGCAGGTCGGTGACCCGTGACCGGAGCTCGGCGATCGGCTCATGCTTGCGCAGCTTGGCCGGGACATTCTTGAGCTGCCGCCCCTTTTTAACGACCGTCAGTTCGGGGTCGCCCGCTTGCGTGATCGCAAGCTCGACCGTGGTTTCCTCGGCGCTCACGGAGACCGGTCCCCTCGCCAAATCGCGGACGGCCTCCGACTCCATCGCCCACTGCAGACGCCTCGGGTCGCGGTACCCGGCCGTCCTCGCGAGGTTCTGCATGCCGATCTCGACGGCCCGTCCCTCGCTCGCCTGACGCTGGCTGCCGAACTTGCGGCTCTGGCGCTTGAACTCCTGGAACAGTTTGTATCGGTTCAGGGTCTCGCGCTTCGCGTCATGCTCGACCTCGGGCAGCGGGATAAGGCCGACGGCGCGGACCGAGTCCTGATGGCGTTTCTCGTCGATCCGTGCGATGAGCTCCGGCGCCGAGACGTTGCCGAGCATGGCGTCGGCGAAGAGCTGGGCGCGCTTGTGCCCGCCGCTGTTGGACGCGTACTTCGCCGGCTTCTGGAGGCGATCCCACCCGTCGATGCCGATGGCGTCGATCACCCGCGCAAACCACGCGACATCGACGGCGCCCTCCTCGAGGGCGTCGGCCTCGAGCTGCGTGCGCTCGTTGATCTGCGCCGCCCACAGCTCACGGATCGCCTGGTCCCTCCAGTATTGGTTCTGCTTCGTGTGCGCGTGGATCCACCAGACGGCGTCCTCAAGACCCTCGAACCCGGTCGTGTGCTCGGCGAACGTGGCCCACTGCGGCGCGAACATCGCCAGCTCGATGACACGCGCCTGCCGAATCCCCGCTTCGTCGATCAGGGCCGCGAACCGCTCGGGCGTATCGCCCGGCGCCGGGGCGGTGACGGAGATCAGCCGGCTGAACGAATAGGCACGCGTGGGCTCGCCCCATTGATCCTGGCGGATGATCTTGTCCTTGCCCAGCGCGGTCACGAGCCGGACGAGCACCTCCGAACCGCCCGAGTACCGGAGTTCGGCGGCGGGCACGCTCGCGACCGTGACCCGCTCGCCGCGCGTCAGCTCGATCTCGATCAGACGATCGCGGACCCGCTGCACGGCGTCGAGAAGGCCCGGGTCCGGTGCGATCTCCTTGGGCGGGCGCAGCCCCGACGCCTCGCGGATCGGCCCGAACCGCCGGCTCGGCCCGTAGTAGTAACCCGGGTGCTTGTCTTGCTTCCTTGGGTGAAGGAGCAGCCAGATGAAATCGTGCTCGTTGAGCAGCCCCTCCTCGTGTGCATCCGCGAACAGCTTGATGCTGGGCCCTTGGCACCCTCGTTGCGCGTGCTCGAGGGCGATCATCTCGAGGACTGCCATCCGAGCGCGGTCCGCTCGTCTGACGTGCCGGCACCCGAGTCGCTCGAAGCTAGAGAACGCTCGGAACCGCATGGACGCCAGCCCGAGGTTCGGCATGAAGCGATTCGCTTCTTTCAGGGCGCTGGCTTCATCCTTCATCGGCGCGCCGTTCGCGAGCGCGTCCTCGGCGAATTGCACGAGGTACGCCCCGGCGCCCTCCGGCTCGGATAAGAGCACCATCCACTCAACGAGTGACTCAAAGCCTCGGTTGAGCTCCCACGCGCCTTGCTTATCGAACGCCGCGGGCAGGACGCCCTTCGCCCCCACCCAGCGGGAAAGCCGGAGCCACGCGCGCGCCAGCTCCAACCCGTCCTCGTCGCGTGTCGAAGCGTCACGGTTCGCGAGCCAATCGAGCCAGACATCGGCGAGCGGGAGCCGCTCGCGGGCGTCCGATTGCACGTCGGAGTCGGGTTTGGGTCTCGGAAAGCCCCAGCCCGCGGCGGCGAGGTGCGCGTGGCTCTTGGCGCCCTCGGCTCCGAGATCGCCGTACGCGAGTGCGATCTCGGTCTCGCCGTGCTCGAGGAACAGCTCGGCCAGTTCCCTCAGACACTGCTCGGATGCCTTTGTCTTCACCGCCACACCAACGTGCTTGGGCGGTGCGAGCTCACTTCGGGTGCCCTCGGGAACGAGCCCGAGGCAGTCGTCGAGCGTGTGCGACGCAACCTCAGCCCCGGTGATCCGCTCGGCGGTCTGGGCCAGATCACGATCGGTCAGGCCGTCCCGGTGCCGCTCGACGAGCGAGCGCGCCCGTGCCGCGCTCTTGCCCGTCTCGACGAGCTGCGCGGCGAGCTCAAGCCCGGCGGCCCGCTTCTTCGGGTGCTTGTCTTCGAGCAGTCGCTCGCTGATCTCGAGCACGCGCTTGGCGGGGAGCGTCGCGAGCCGCCCGATCGCCCCCTGGCGGAGCGACGCCGCGGAGCGGTGCAGGTTCGCGAGGTATCGCTCGGCCTCGTCCTCGGTGACCTCCGAACCCTCGAGCGCCTGGAACGCGGCCGCCTGCACGGCCTGCCTGCCGTCGCACGTCATCTCCACAACGAACGCCCGAGCCTCGGGCGTCAGTTTCTTCCGCGCCCGCTGCCTGAAGTTGCCGTGGTCCCAGTATTGCCCGAGCCCGGCGAGCTCGTAGATCACGTGCAGGCAACCCGATGAGTCGAGCGCCGGGGCGAACGGGATGAGCTTCTCCGCGTCGCGCATCGCCAACGCCTTGAGCGCAGCAGCCACCGTTCGGCGGTCCGCCGTGTGCTCGGCCCACGGCCAGACGATCGGCTTCAGCTTCTTCTTGCGGGCGGGCGTGTTCTCGAACAACGCCGCGACAGCCGCGAACAACTCGTCGGAGACCTGCTCGTATTGAACGCCGGCCAGAATCTCTGCGACCGCCATGAGCACCCGCTCGTCGGATTCTCGCCCGGAAGTGAGATGCGCTGCGAGCAGATCGAGCGATCCAGGACCCAGTTGGATGCGGCTGATGGCCCGGACCGAGGCGTACCTGAATTCTGGCTTCTGGTGCTCAAGCAACGGGGCCGCCGCGCGGAGGGCTTGCTCCGCATCCTCATACGCCATGACCCAGAGCGCGAGGTACGCGTCCTCGGCGTCGTCCCCACCCAGCGCCCGTTCGCGGTTCGCCGCGTCGTCGAAGAGCTCGCAGAGGCGCTGGATGCCGTCGCGGACGACCTTGGTGCTGCCGGCAGCCCACATCATGCCGAGCCAAACGTCGAACGCCCGGACGGTGGCGCTGAACCGCTGCAGGTCGTGCTCGAGGATGAGCCCAAGCATGTAACGGAACGCTTCCGGGTGGGCCTCATCGACCGACTCCAGAATCGCCTGCCGGAGACCCTCCTGGCGCTGCGCCGCGAGCAGCAGCCTGCCGACGGTCTCCCAGTCCTCCCGGTCGTCCGAATTGAGCAGGGCGACGATCGCATGCTCGCTGAACTCGCCGATCTCGTGCGTGCCCGCGATTGATTGTTCAAGAACCGAACGGACACGTGCCGCGTCGTCCCCGCCGCCCCGCAGGACCGCCGCCAAGAGCCAGCCGATCACACGCTGATCGCGCCAAACCGGGTCGAGGTGCGGCGCCCACGCCGCGAGCCACTCGGCATCCTCGTCGAGCCCGCGGAGGGCCTCGCAGATGTTGAGAAAGAACCTGGCCCGCGACCGCCGGCTTGTCTCCTCCCGGCTCGGGGCTCTGAACGGGACGCGTTGAAACCCGGAGGTGTAGGGTCTGAAAGGGGTGTCGCGCCACGCGCGCTCCATGTGCGGCGCGAGGCGCGGGAACAGCACGTCCCACAGCTTGCTGCGTTGCTTGTCTCCGAGCGCGTCGAAGTACGCCGCCGTCGCGTTCACGCGGGCGGTGTACCGCCCCTCGTCGTACGCGTTCTGGTCCTGCTGGATCAGATCCCGGAGTGCTTCCCGCCGCTTGCCGGGCAGCCGGGCGAACCGGCTGAGTCGGGTCTCGACCCACTTCGCGTCGCGACGGCGCTGCAGGGTCTGTCGCAGTTCTTCCTTGCTCGGCATCGAACGCTCCGTGGCGGGGTCACGCTCCGGCCAGGAACGCGAGCCGGATGAAGGTCATGTGCGAATCGGGCGACAGGCGGATCACCTCGTCCAGATCCCGCCGTTCGACCTCGTCGATGATGACAAGATACAACCCGTCCTCGAAGCCGAGCAACGCCGAGGCCACGGCCTCCTGCGGGTCCGCGTCCGTGCGGTGTTCCTTACCCGCGGGATCGACCTTGCCCCGCGCGGCGCCGGTCTCGATCTGGCGTTCCGTGAGCACCCGGTCAAATCGCCGCGAAGCGCTCCGGTCGTTGAAGCGTCTGACCTGCTCGCAGACCACCCTCGTGATCAGTTCGCGGAGCGTGAGATCACCCCCGTCGCCCGCATCAGTCGGTGGGTCGACACGAAAGTCGTGCAGCAACGGCCGCCGCGAGCCAAGTGAACGGGTTGTGACGAGGATCGCCATACGTCAGTTCATGAGAAGCCGGCGCGGGGGCCTGAGATCAGACATAATAAGTCTATCACATGCTGGTCGCTGGATGAACGGACAGCGGTGGGGGAGAGCGAGCCCCGTGTCCGGGGGGGCGTCATCCCGACCGGTTCACCGCTCGCCGAGAGATGTTTGCATCGCCCGGATCGATCCCTCGTCAGCGCCCTGGGCCCGCATGATCTCCACGCACGCTTGCACAACCCGGTCGGCGTCGTCGTGCCGGCCCGTCGCGGCGAGCGCCCGCGCGAGGGACACAAGCACGGAGCGTTGCAGCGGGCCGTCGTTCTGCCGGTCGGCGAGTTCCCGGGCTTCTGTGAGCAACACGACGGCGCGCGGAGCGTCACCCGATTCGAGTGTGAGATCACCGGTTACGTGGAGGTACCACGCCAGCTCGGGGTTGCCCACGCCGAAGTATGCCCGCGCCTCGGAGAGTACCTCGTCGGCAACGCCCAGGGCCCGCTCGAGGTCGCCCGTTCGTCGCAGCACCTGAGCGAGGTTCGCGCCCGAGTCCAGCGAGCGGACGTGGTGCGGCCCGAAGCGTTCGAGCGACGCCCGCCGGGATTCTTCGAGCAACACCGCGGCGTCCGCGAGCTCGCCCTGACGGTACAACGCCCCGGCCAACCCGTTCCTGGCGTTGATCGTGTCCGAGTGCGTGTCACCCAGCGTGCGGCGGCACGACTCGTAGATATTCCGCGTCAGCGCGAGCGCACCCTCGTCGTCACCCGTCATGTCGAGCGCGAACGCGAGATTCGTCTTCAGGATGTTCGTGTCTCGGTGATCGTGACCCCAAACGCGCTCCGCGATCGGCACCAGCTCCGTGAGGAGTTCCGCGGACCGACCCGCGTCGCCCTGCTGCTCGTACGCGACCGCCAGCCCGCTCCGGATCATGAGCGTGGTCGGGTGCTCGGGCCCGAGGGATCGCCCGGCGCGTTCGGCGGCCTGCTCGTAGTGCGCCAGCGAGTCGTCGTAGCGCCCCGCGGCGCTCTCCTCGATCGCCGCATGGTGCAGCGAAGCGATCGTCAGCCCGTGGTCCGGCCCGAGCGCACGGGCCCTGGCGTCGTGCACGCGACGATGGATGTCGATCGCCTCGCCGTACGCCCCGCGCTCGGCCAGCACGAGCGCGAGGTTGGACCACAACGAGAGGGTGACGGCGTGCTCCTCGCCGAGCCCGGCACGGGCCGCGGCCAGCGCGTCCTCAAGGCGCGATTCCGCCTCATCGTACCGGCTCATTGCGACGAGCTGACTGACCGCGAGCGAGCGGTACTCGAGCGTGCGCTCGTGGTCGGGCCCGAGCGTCCCCGCCGCTTCATCGACCGCGACCTCGGCGTGCCGGAGCGCCTCATCGAAGAGCCCGAGCGACCCGTACGTGCTCGCGATCACGGCGTGGAGTGACGCACGGATCGCGGGCGGAAGGGCGCTCTCGGCGTCGAGCTGAGCCGCTGCGCGGTCCACGACCTCCCGAACCGTCGCCTCCCGCCCCAGATTGCCCGGATCGGCCGAGGCGAGCATGTCGCGCAGGAACGCGTTCACACTGCTCGCCTGGTCGAACTCGCGCTGGGCGGCGGCCTCGGCGCGCGTCGCACGCGCGTACAGGAGCGACATCAGCACCGCGAACCCCGCGAGCGTGAGCCCGGCGACCGCAATAAACGCGACCGCCGCCCGGTACCGCCGCAGCTGACGCTGGACCGACTGCCACGCCGTGTCGGCGCGCGCGGCGATGGGCTCACCCGCGATCACGCGGCGCAGGTCCTCCGCCAGCTCCGCCGCGCTCTGATACCGCCGGGCCTTGTCCTTCGCCAGGCACGTCAAGATCACCGTCTCAAGGTCGCGTCCCACGCTCGGACGCACGGCACGGGCGGGGGTGGGGGGCGTCTCGGCGATCGCGTTCAGCGCCCCCCGGATCGAGCCGGTGACGTCGTAGGGGAACCGGCCCGTCACCGCGTGGTACAGCATCACCCCGAGCGAGTAGATATCCGTCCGGACATCGATCTCCGAGCCGTCGCCGGCGGTCTGCTCGGGGCTGGCCCACGGGAGCGAGCCCGCGAACTGCCCCGACTGCTCGGTGATGGTGGGCGCTGATCCCGAGAGCGCATCGGGCCCCTCGATCGCCTTGGCGAGCCCGAAGTCGAGCAGGTGCGGCTCGCCCGTGGGATCGACGCGGACGTTTGAGGGCTTGAGGTCGCGGTGGATCACGCCGCGCTGGTGGGCGTGGCTCAGGGCGAGCGTGACGGTTCGGAAGAGCTCAAGGACCGTGACGGGCACGGGGTCGGACGCGTCGGTGCCCAGCGCGAGGGCGTTGAGGTGGTCGCGGAGCGAAGCGCCCTCGATGAAGTCCATCACGCAGAACAGGCGCCCGTCTGACGTGGTCCCGCTGTCGTAGAGGCGCACGATGTTCGGGTGGCGGAGCCGGGCGGCGAGGTTGACCTCACGCTCGAACCGTCGGCGGGCGCGTTCGTCGTGCTCGGCGCGCGGGGTCAGCAATTTGATCGCGACGCGCCGGCTCGTGGACTCCTGCTGCGCGGTGAACACGACGCCCTGCCCCCCGCGCGCAAACTCCACGAGGTCGCGGTACCCGGGGATCCGGGGGGCAGCCCCCGCGGGAGCCCGGTCCTCCGCGCGGCGCAGGGTCTCGAGCAGCGTCGCGGGGTCCGAGTACCACGCGGAGGGGTGGGCCGAGCTGGTCGGAGCGTCGTCGCTCATCCCTCATCCCTCACCTGCGTCTCGATCACCGCCGACAGGCGCGCCATGATGCGGCTCTTCGCCTGGTAGACCGAATCGACGGAGACCCCGAGCGTCTCGGCGGTCTCCCTCGCGCCTCGCCCGCTCAACGCGTACAGGCGGAACGCCGCCCGGTCGGAATCGCTGAACTCGGTGTCGATCGTCTGCATCGCCTGCCTCAGGTGGTACTGACGCCACTCGTCCTCCCAGCGCTCGTCCGCTGACGCGTCACTCGCGGGTTCCGCGGCGGGGTCTCCGTGAGGTCCTTGCCCTCCTGAGCGCCGTTCCTGACGGAATCTCCGAAAAACCGCGCGCAGGGTGATGGTTTTGAGGTAGGACCGGAACTTCCCCTTGGCGGGGTCATACTCGAACTCACGCATCGAGCGCGAGAGCGCGACGAGCACCTCCTGTAGGACATCGTCGCAGTCGCTGGGCTGCAGGCCCTGACGCCGGGCGAAGGACCGGATCAACTCGCCGTAGCGATCGCAGAACTCATCCCACGCGGCGGGGTTCCGGTCTTCGCCCAGCTTGCCGAGCAGCGTGATGTGGGTGGTGTGGACGATCATGTTCGGGCCGCATTGGCGTCTGCGCCGGCCGAAAAAAACTCGCGGATTGTCTGTCAGACCCGGCGTGGTCGGGGGCAAGGACCTGTGTCGGCGGGGCACGACGCCCGCCCACAACCAGTATGGAGCGAACCATGACCCGAACCACCCGACGGATCCAATCCTACCGAATCGCCCTCGGCGCCAGCATGCTGTTCGCGTTCCAGGGCCTCGCAGGACCGAACCCGCTCGAGCGGCGGTCCGAGAATCCGCCGACGCAGCACGCCAACCCGCTCGAACGAGCGTCGAGCCCCCGGTACCACGGACCGGTCCTCGACCTGCCGATGCGACTCGAAGGCGACGGGCTGGTTATGGACGTCCAGGAGTACAACCCCGCGACAACGGACGTGACCGGGAGCATCCGGCTCGGCGGTGCGGCCTACCCGTTCACGGCTCGGTATGCCGACCCGACCCGCCTGGGAGGCACCTTCGACGCGGGCGGGACCGCGTACGAGTTCGTGCTCGTGAGCGACGCGGGCGTGGGGCACACGCTCACGACCGGGCAGTCGTCGTACGCCCTCCGTGACACCCGGCCCGCGTCGCGCACGACGCCGAACGGCTCGGCCGAGGGGTCGGAAGGCGCGGACCGCGCCGAGCTCGAGCGTGCCTCGCGTGCGATGGGCGCGGGCGACTACGCCGCGGCGTTGCGGATCGCGCGCCCGCTCGCGGATCGCGGGCACGTCGGGGCGTGCTACCTGGTCGGCACGTGCCAGGCGTTCGGGATGGGGATGGATCAGGACCTCGGAGGCGCGAAACGCTCGTTCGAGACCGCGGCCCGCGGCGACCACCCCGGAGCCCACTTCGAGCTCGGCGCGATGGCGAACGAGGGCGTGCTGGGCGAGCCCGATCAAGCCGCGGCGATCGCGTCCTTCGAGCGTGCCGCGCGGCTCGGCGATACCAACGCGATCCTCGCGTTCGGGGAGATGACACTCAACGGCATCGGCCGCCGTGCAGACTTCGTTGAGGGCGTCGCGTGGGCCGGCGTCGCGGCACGCCGGGGCAGCCGGGACGCCCAGGGCCTCATCGATTACTACAACGACGACACGTCCGTGTCGCGGGAAGACCGCCAGCGCGTCGGCGAGCGCATCGCCGAGCTCGAACGCACGCTCCCGGACGCGAGCGATCTCGACGATCTCGTGGATTACAACCGGTTCGTGCCGGTGTCGCCCGCAGCCCGGCGGACCGACGACAGCACCAAGCCCCACGCGGACTCCATCGCCGGCACGTGGACGGGCACGCTCTCCGAGGAGATGGACTACGGGCAGATGATGCAGTGCCCCATGACAATCGACCTGGCGCAGGGCTCGCACGGCGCTTACTCGGCAGACGTCACGATCGACATCCGCATGCCGGCGCAGAACGGGCAGATGCTGGACATCCGCGCGACCGGGCGCTTCACCGGTTCGGTTCAGAACGGGCGCGGCGCCCTGCGTGCCAACGACACGACGATGACGGTCCGGCAGACCGGCGAGCAAGCCTCGGTCGGGGCCCAGCAGATGGAGTTCACAATCTCGGGCACCACGATCACCGGGCGCCTGGGCAACGAGTTTGAGGGGTACTCCGAGTTCCGAGCGACACGCGACACGGCGCCGACCGGTGGGTTCGGCGCCGGCGGCGGCGGGGACCACACGCCCGACCGCCGCGGCGCGTCGTCCTGGGGCACGGGTGGTGAAGCGTCGGCCGGGCTCGGGCGTCCCGAACAGCGAGCAGGGGAGTCTCACGCTGCTTCGGTGACGCTCGAGCCGGTCACGCTGACCGACCCGCAGATGGGCGGGGCGCCGTCGCACACGCTGCTCGTGCCCGAGGGCTGGAGCCAGACCGGCGGCGTCTCGTGGAACGTGCCCCAGCTCTACCAGGACATGGTTCACTTGGACCTGCAGGTCACAGCGCCCGATGGGACGTCCTTCGGGTATTACCCCGGGGCGAACTACACCTGGTCGGACATCTTCCAACTCAACGCGCAGATGGGCGTGCCGGGGTCGGGGCCGCCGCCCTCGCCGGGCACGATCACGGGCGAGGGGCTGACGTTCATGCCCCTGCCACAGACAACGGGCGACTACGTGCAGACCATGCTCATGCCGATGCACCGACCGAACGCCACGGACGTGCGCGTCACGCAGGCCCAGGAGATGCCCGAGGTGCTCGCGACGATGCGCGAGATGCTGGGGCCGACGCTCCGGTCGATCGAGCAGCAGAACGCGTCGATGCGCCACATGGGCGGCGGGCAGATGCAGATGTCTCCCTTCGCCGACCGTGTCAGCGTGACGTACACCGAAAACGGCCAGCGCTTCCAGGAGGATGTCTTCGTCACGGGGTACGCCATCATCACGCAGATGCCGATGGCGACGGGGCAGGTGACCACGATGGCGCGGTGGGGGGTGGAGGACGTCCGCACCGTGCGCAGCCCCGCGGGCGGGTCGGAGAACCGCGCGATCGCGGACGCCGCGAGCCTCTCTGTCCGCCCGGACCCCAAGTGGCTCGCCACGGTCATCGACATGCGGGCTCAGATCAACAAGACCGTGTCGGACGGCATCGCCGAGCGCGGGCGCATCAACCGGCAGATGATGGAGGAGTCATTCCAGCGGCACCAGGAGACGGTCCGAGAGCGGCAGGCATCCAACGACCGCATGCACCACCAGTTCATCAACTACATCCGCGACGTCGAGGACTACCGCACCCCCAGCGGGAACGTGGTCCAACTGCCCAATCAGTACAACAACGCCTACATGAACGGTCAGGGCCAGGTCATCATGACGAACCAGACGCTCGGCAGCGGCACCGGATGGACCCAGCTCAACCGCGTCCGCCCGTAGCGCGAGTCTGCCGAGGTCATGGCCCGTGTCTGAAACGAAGACGCACGACGTTGCCATCAGACCGCCGGGAGGCCTCGCTCGGGACGGATCGTGCGTGCGAACCGAACCCGGACCGGTGACGTGCGCCGCGATCGTTCCCTCTCCATCGACCCGCGCCTGGCCCGCCTGCATCAACGCTGCTTCAGGGTGCGGGCGGACTCTTGAGCGGGCTGAAATGATCGAACCAGCCGTTCGCTTCGGTTGGATGCCGGGGCTCGCGGCGGTTGTTGGTTCCGCTCTCGCTCGCCCGCGACTGGGTCAGCGCTTCGGCCTCCCTCGACTGTCGAGGCAAGCAGAGCATCTGGGCATCAAGCCCCCCACGGCAGTGCGCTGCGCAAGCAAGCAAGCGTCGGGATAGACCGTCGATGGACCGGGGCCGCGCTGGCCTTCGTCCCGCTCCGATGTCGCCTTCAGAGACCCGGGTTCCGAGGAAGCGCCTGCATCGGTCGCGCCCGTCTCCGGAGACCACCCGCGATCCCGGACAACCCCGCGAACGCACCAAACCCGGCCATTTCCTGCCTCTCTGGCAAGACCGACAAAGTCATTTGTTTCGGATAACGGAGAGGGGGGGATTCGAACCCCCGAGGGGCGTAAACCCCCACACGAATTCCAATCGTGCGCCTTAAACCGCTCAGCCACCTCTCCAGTGGGTCATCACTCTAGTCCGCTGCCCGCCGCTTGGCACCCCCGCCCAGCACACGCTGCCCCCACCCGCCCGTCACCGCCGCGTGGGCGACCAGGAACCCGACCCCCGCGCCGACCAGCACGTCCGACGGGTAGTGCGCCCCGAGCAGCACCCGCGCGACCGCCACGACCGCCGCCAGCCCGATCGCCAGCGGGCGCAGCCTCGGGTACACCACCCCGATGAAGACCGCGAGGACCACCGCCGCCGAGGTATGGCTCGACGGCATCGACCACAGATCGCTCGAGATGTCCTCCCAGACCTCCCACGCGTGATACACGCCCGGCGGGTCCGCGTCGGGCATCGGGTACCGCCCGAACGGCCAGAGCACCATGCCGGGATCGTCAAACTTCGGGCGCGGCCGCCCGATGATCATCTTCAACGCCTGCACCACCACACCCGTGCAGACGAACGCGGCGAGCAGGTCAAGCAGCCGCGCGCGCCGCTGCGGATCGCCCAGCCACACGACGAGCGCCACGATCACGACCGAGCTCACCCCGCCGAACTGCTGGAGCGCCTCCAGTTCGCGGACGACATCCCCGCCGAGCGACTTCCCCAGCCCGCGCACCGCGTCGTAGACCGCCGGGTCGAGGGGGAACGCCGCCGCCCCCGCCAGCACGAGCCCGCCCGCGATCGCCCAACGTGCGCCACGGGTATATTCGCCCTCGGGGACGCCCCGCTGGCCGTTCTCAAATTGGTTCGGTTCCGCGGTTGGCGTCATGCGAGGTCTTGTTTGGGCGCGTCGGTCGGTCGATTCAGTCGGTGGGCGGAGGGCTGGCGGGCCGGGGTGGTGCTCGTCGTGGTGGGGGCCGCAGTCTATCTCCCCGGGCTGGCGACGATCCCGCCCGTCGATCGCGACGAGTCCCGCTTCGCCCAGGCGTCGCGGCAGATGCTCGAATCAGTGACGCTGCCCGAGCCCGAGCGGGACTCGGATCTGCACGGGGGCGGGCTCGCCGTCCCGCGCGTCGCGGGCACGCCGCGGCTCAAGAAACCGCCGCTGATCTACTGGGCGCAGGCGGCGTCCGCCTACGTCTTCTCCGGCGGTGACCCCCTCAGCGATGCGATCTGGATGTACCGCGTCCCCTCCGCCCTCGCCGCCTTGATCGCGTCGATCGTCACGTGGCGGATTGCGCGCACGATGATGTCCCCCCGTGCCGCGCTGCTCGCGGGGATCATGCTCACCGTCTGCCCGATGGTCGTCTGGGACGCCCACCAGGCGCGGGCGGACCAGCTCCTGCTCGCCTGCACGACCATCGCGATGGGGGCGCTGTGGCACATCTGGCGCACGCGCGACGTGGAGCGCGCGGGCTGGGCAACACCCGCGGTCCTCTGGATCGCGACCGGTGCCGGGCTGATGACCAAGGGCATCACTCCGCTGATCGTGCTCGGCGCGGTGCTCTGGCTGAGCGTTGTGGCTCGCCGATGGCGCTGGGTCTGGCGCACCAAACCGATCGTCGGCGTGGTTCTGATGGCGCTGATGGTTCCGCCGTGGGTCTACGCCGTCGCGCAGCAGGTCGGGTGGAGTGAGTACTTTTCGATCATCTTCGACGAGACCGCCGGACGCAGCGCGGGCGCGAAGGAGGGGCACTGGGGCCCGCCCGGGTACCACACCGTGCTGTCCGCGGCGTTGTTCTGGCCCGGGTCGCTGCTCACCCTCGCCGCGTTCGGCGCGGCGTGGGTCGGTGCGGGCATCCTCGCGCCGCGGAGCGGACGCCCGATCTTCGGCTCTCTCGTCGCACGCTGGCGCGAGCGCGCGATCGCGGACGACGCGTCCGCGTTCCTGATCGCCTGGATCGTCCCCGGCTGGCTCTTCTTCGAGCTGATCTCGACAAAGCTGCCGCACTACACGATGCCGATGTACCCGGCGCTGGCGCTCGTCACGGCCCGAGCGTTCGAAGCATGGATTGCGCCATCACGCACCGCCAAGCCCGCGCGCCCGCCCATGGTCGGCATCCTTATCTGGGGCGCGATCGGGCTCGCGTGGGTGACCACCGCGCCCGTTGCCGCCGCAGAGATGCTCGACGGCCCCGTCGTGCCCGCGATCATCGGGGCCGGGCTCGCCGGGTTGGGTGTTGTCCTCGCGGTCCGTTGCATCGCCCGGAACGACCTCGCCCGCGCGCACACGCTCGCGATCTCGTCCGCGATCGTCTTCGCGATCACCCTCCTCGGCGTCGTGGTGCCAAATCTGAACCGTGTTTGGGTCTCGCCCCGTCTCGCGGCGCACCTCCCAGCAAAGGCCCCCGTTGGCGCGATCGGCTACCACGAGGACAGCTTGGTCTTCCTCACTCGGGGCACACTCGAACGCCTCGGCGACGAGGCAGGCCCCGCCTGGCTCGACGCAAACCCCGAGGGCGTCCTGATCGCGCCCGCCGTTGTGATCGACACCCTGGGCCCGATCGAGATCGCCGCCGAGGTCACGGGCCTCAACTACTCAAACGGCGACGCCGTGGACCTGCGTATCGTCCGCCGCCGTGACGACTGACACCCCCGATCCCGCGCCCCTCGCCGGGCTCATCGTGCTCGACAAGCCGTACCGCAAAAGCTCGACGTCGATGGTCTCGCTCGTCAAGGGGCGTGTCCGCGCGGGCGGCGCGCCCAAGCGTGTCAAGGTCGGGCACGCCGGCACGCTCGACCCCCTCGCGTCGGGTGTCCTCGTCATCATGGTGGGCAAGGCGACCAAGCTCTCGTCGCGCGTCATGGACGGCGTCAAGCACTACGACGCCACCATCGACCTCGCGAACACCTCCGACACCGACGATCTTGAGGGCACGCTCACACCCGTCGAGGTCGCCGACCCGCCCGCGATCGAGACCATCCGCGCCGTCCTCGACGAGCAGTTCACGGGCGTCATCCAGCAGACCCCGCCTGCGCACTCGGCGATGAAAGTGGGGGGCAGGCGGGCGTACCACCTCGCGCGCGCGGACGCGGACGTCGTCCTCGAACCGCGCCCGGTGCGCATCGACGCCATCACCATCGAGCGCTACGCCTTCCCCGAACTCGTCGTCGGCGTCACCTGCGGCAAGGGCACCTACATCCGCTCCCTGGCGCGCGACATCGGTCGTTCACTGGGCACCGGCGGCACCCTCACCGCCCTCCGGCGCACCCGCGTGGGACCGTTCCACATCGACGACGCCGTCACGCCCGATGAGCTGCCCAAAGCGATCACGCAGGACGACCTGACCGTCACGCCCGAGGTGCGGGCGCTGGTCGAGACATAGGCCTCAGCGACCGTCCTCCGTCCACAACTCGGCGATCTCCTGCCCGTCGTTCACGCGCCGGCACAGAAGGTAGACCAACGTCCCCGCCGTGTGCACGTAGCTCACGATAAACCCAGCGATGAAGAGCTGGACCACCGACTCCCA
>JAUHXM010000061.1 GCA_030426605.1 Phycisphaerae bacterium
CGGTTGGCGGCGATCATCGACGCGCTGTGGCAATCCGCGTCGCATCGCGACGACGTCGAGCGCGCCATCCTCGCGCCACTGCGCTCCGAGGCAGAGGCGGCGGAGCGAAAGCGTGAGGAGGAGACTGCCGCCACCCGCGTCGAGTTCTTCACCTCTCATGAAGGCCTGAACCTCGTCTATGAGTCCGCCCAGACCCGGCAAGTTCCCCGCCGCCCGGGCTATTACGACCTGACGACCCACCTGCCCTGGATCGGCGAGCGCACGCGGCAATTGGACGGCGCGCACGTCGAGTTCTTCCGGGGCGTGCGCAACCCCGTGGGCGTCAAGATCGGGCCCACCACCGAGCCCGACGACGTCGTCCGCCTGATCGACACCCTGAACCCGACCGACGAAGCCGGGCGGCTGGTGCTGATCGCACGGATGGGCGCGGGCAATGTCGCCGACCGGCTGCCGCCTCTTCTTGAGCGCGTGAAGAAGGAAGGGCGGACTGTCCTCTGGATGTCCGACCCGATGCACGGCAACGGCACCAAGACCGCCTCGGGCATCAAGACACGCAACTTCGACGACATCCTCGCCGAGCTCCAGTCCACCGCACGCGCCCACAAGGAGGCCGGGACCATCCTGGGCGGCGTGCACTTCGAGCTCACGGGCGAGGACGTCGCCGAGTGCGTGGGCGGGGCGGCGAACGTGGGCGAGGACGACCTGCACACGAACTTCGCCTCGCCGTGCGACCCGCGCCTGAACTACCAGCAGTCGCTCGAGCTCGCGTTCCTGCTCGCGTCCGAGCTGGGATCGAACGCCGTCTGAGCCGCGGGCTTCAGCCCGCGCGGTCTGACAACCACGGGGTGCCACGGCTTGACTTGCAAGCCGTGCCTGAAGCGTGAGGGACACGGGTTCCCCTTCGGGTCAACCGGTGGTACCCGACCCCACATCCCCGAGTCCCGCCCGCGCGGGCTGAAGCCCGCGGCTCGGAGCCCGACGCCCCACCCCCGGCCTTGGGGGATCACCCACAGAAATCGTCACAACTGGCGCACATCGCTTAACCCGCGCGCCGGGCGGGCCGATGCGAAGGTCCCGAAAGGGGTGACGCCATGTCAGCCAACCCGCTCCGCGACGATTCGAACGACGCGCTCCACCGAGACAAGCCCGACCCGTGGGCCGAGCTCCGGGTGGCGGCGCAGTTCGTCGAGCCCAAGCCGTTCAAGTTCAACCGGCGGGCGGGCGGGCGGCGGAAGATCTCGATCGACGCCGTCGCCACCGGCTACGGCTACGGCGGCGCCGTCGTCTCACCCGTCCACCTCACGGACGCCTCCATCAACGGCATCGGGCTCGACTCACCCGTCGCGTTTGAAGTCGGTACCGAGATCGAGCTGCGGTTCAACGGGTCGGAGCGCGTGGGCCGGTGCGGCTTGGTCGCGCGGTGCGATGAGATGACCGACGGGTACAAGGTGGGCATCGAGACGGACGCCGCCAGCGCCGCGGCGTAACCGCCACCCATCATGCGAACCGAAGCCCCTTCCCGATAGCATCGGTGAAGGGGAGCGCCCATGAGAATCGGTATCGCGGCGATCGTGCTGAGCGCGGGGGTCTGTCTCGCGGGTGATACCGGTTTCGACTGGGTCACGATCGGCGATGTCGGCAACCCCGCGTACACAGATGGGCCCGATGACACCGAGATCACCCTCGGGCGCGGCTCGGTCGATTATGCGTATCGGATCTCGCGATTCGAAGTGACCACGAGTCAATGGGTTGAGTTCACGAACGCTGCGAGCAATCTTGGCCGGACGTTCGTCACCCAACTCGTGCCAACGCGATGGGGGGCCGTCCCAGACATCCAGGGTGGCGAGATCGTCGGGTACAAGCTCAAGGACGAGCCCAACGCGGGCATGCGCCCCGTGGACAACCTCGACTGGAGGGACGTCGCGTACTACGTGAACTGGCTGCACAACGGCAAGGGAGACGCGCTCGACGATTTCACGACTGGTGTGTATGACGCCAACAACTGGGTCATCGATCCAGTTGATAATTCCGTCACAGGTGTTGAGCGCAACCCGGACGCGATGTACTGGATCCCCACGCTCGACGAATGGATGAAGGCGGCGCACTACGACCCGAACAAGCACGGCGAGGGTCAGGGCGGCTGGTGGTTGTACAGCAATATGTCCGACACCCAAGGCCCGACGCCGGGGCGTCCAGAGGACGGAGGCGAGACGCTCAGCGGTCTTGGGAACATCGACGAGTTGTGGGACTACCCGCTCGGATCATTCCCCGACGTGACGAGCGCGTACGGCCTGCTCGATCTCTCCGGCGGTGGCTCCGAGTTCCTCGAAGACATCTTCCGGCAGTCGCCGTTCAGCTCCCAGCAGACATGGCTTGGCGGATCCGGCATCGGCGGCTCGGAGTTGTTTGACCGAATCGACTCATTTGAGTTCGGTCCGCCCTTGTTTGGGCGCGGCACGCTTCGAATCGCGAGCCGGGTGCCCGCCTGCCCCGCCGACCTCACCGGCGACGGCGTGCTCGACGCTGCTGACCTCGACGCCTTCGCCGCCGCGTTCCTCGCGCTCAGCCCGGACGCCGATCTCACGGGCGACGGCGTCCTCAACCTCGACGACATCGACGCGTTCGTCGCGGGCTATCACGCGGGGTGCGAGGAAGGTGCAGGTTGAGACGGGTGCCACGGCTTGGCTCGCATGCCGTGTCTTCCGCACGCCCCCCAGCACGGGCTGCCCTTCGGGTCAACCCGTGGCCCCCGGACCGTGCCACTGACCGGTCTGCCGGTCAGTGCTCGTGAACAGTGCCCGATCGAAGACACTGACCGGGAGACCGGTCAGTGGCACGGGGTCCCGCTCCCTCCCGGTCGCGGCTCGTTCGGATGGGGCGCGCCGCTGATCACCCGTTCGCCGAGTGCTCCCGCCACGCCGTCGCGTAGCGCTCTGCCATCTGTTCCAGCGCCGCCCCGATCACGCGGACGCCGCCCACGGCGGACATGAAGTTCACGTCGCCCCCCCACCTGGGCACCAGGTGCACGTGCAGATGGTTCGGCACGCCCGCGCCCGCGGCGCGGCCCTGGTTCACGCCCACGTTCACGCCCTGGGGCTCCAGGGTGCGCTCCATCAGGTCCATCGCGAGTTCGACGAGCGACCACAGCGCCGCGCGCTGGTCGGCGTCGTAGTCGAGCAGCCGCGGGCGCCCCTCCCCCAGCGCGACGAGCAGGTGCCCGTTCGCGTAGGGGTACTTGTTGAGCATGATCATGCCGCGGTCGGTGCGGACGATGACGCCACGCTCGGCGTCACGCTCGGGGTGGGCCCAGTAGTCCGCGAGGAACGGGGCGTCCGAGGGCGATTCGGTCTCGGGCAGCGATTCGAGGTAGCTCAGGCGCCAGGGCGCCCACAGCGCGGTCGGCTTGGCGCGGGGCGCGTTCTCGGACGCGCCGGCCCGCCCGGGGGGGTTTCTGGATGCGTCCGGCGGGGTGCCCATCGCGGCGGAGTCTACTCGCCCCGCCCGAACGCCGATACCACCCGCATCCCCCTCCGGAGACGACCATGAACACCCGGCTCACCGTCGAGCAGCTCATGACGACCAACGTGATCTCGGTGGACATGGACTGCACGGTCGCCGAGATCGGGCGCGTGTTCGAGAACCAGCGGTTCCATCACGTTGTCGTCGTGAACAAGGGGTGCGTGGTCGGGGTGATCTCGGACCGCGACTTCCTGCGCTGCGTCAGCCCGTTCGTGGGCACGGCGTCCGAGCGGGCGTGCGACGAGTACACGCTCGAGAAGCGGGCGCACCAGATCATGTCGCGCCGCCCGTTCACGTGCGAGCCGAGCACGCCCGTGCCCGCCGCGGCGCGGTGCATGCTCGAGAACCGGATCAGCTGCCTGCCCGTCCTGGACGACGTCGGCGTCTGCATCGGGATGATCACCGTCCGCGACATCACGCGGTGGGTGATGGAGGCGTTCGAGATCGCGCCCGCGCAGGATGCCGACGGCCAAGCGGCCTGAAACTCATCGCAGCCGACAAACAAACAACGCCCTTGTCGCCGAGAGGAGCGGGCGGCAAGGGCGTTGGGATCGCTTTGTGCCCGTGGGTTTGGGGAACCCCGGAGCGATGTGTTCTGAGGATTACCCGCGGCGGCGACGCGACGCGACCAGCCCGCCAAGGGCCAGCACCGCGGCGGTGCCCGGCGTGGGCTTCGGGGTGACGCTGATGGTGTCCGCCCCGACGGTGAGGGCGCGCCCGACGCTCCCGCCCGCGTTCGGGCTGAAGAACTCGAACTGGATGTTGCCCAGCAGCGGCGTCAGATCGTCCTGGTCGGTCGGCAGCGCCATGAGAGGCAGGAAGTTGCCGCCGTCGTCGGTGATGACGAGGTTGAACCCGATCGCACCGCCCGGGATGATGAAATCGAAGACGATGTCCGTCTGATCGCCGCAGACGCAGGGGTCGTTCGTCACGATGATGTCGCAGGTGCCGCCCGCGAAGTCGTCGTCGCCGTAGGCCATGCCGTCGATCGTCAGGTCGATCGAGCACAACGCGTCCTTGAACGAGCGGACGAAGTCCGAACCCGAGCCCGGCGCGTCCGTGTCGTACCCGATTCGGAGGTTCCACGTATCGCCGACCGCGATGCCGTCCAGCGGCGGGTCGAACGTGTTGAAGACGAAATCCACCTGACCGCTGATGTCGAGGTAGAACTCACCCGCGGAGGCAGTCTGCGCAGCGATCGCAACCGCGGTCCCCGCGGCGTACCGGATCCAAGCCATGGTCTTTGCTCCTCTCACCGCCGACCCGACGTCATCCCCATGACAGCGGTTGCCGACGATGATTCGAAGTTACACCCAACCAGACCGAGAACCAGCGATTCCGAGAAAAGAATGCGCGGCCGCCCGCAAGCACCCCGCGACCGCCGAGAACCCCCATTCTCCGGGCGGCTCGGCTAGGCTCCTCCCCCGGGCGGACCCGCCGCCAACCCCTTGAAACGGAGAGACACGATGCTCGACAGCGTTCGGATCGGCACCCGAGGCACCCCCACCACGCTCGTCGTCGGGCAGTTCAAGGGCAAGCCCCTCGATGCCGACTCGGCCGGCCTCGACCCCTCGGGCGCCGCCAAGGACGCGGCCAAACGAACCGACGCGACCGGCGAGCTCGGCTCGGCGGTCCAGGCCTTCCCGCCCGCGCCCAAAGGCCGCTCCAAGGCCGGGTACGAGCGCGTCGTCATCCTCGGGCTGGGCGATGAGAAGGACTTCGAGCCCGGCAGCCTCCGAACCACGGCGGCGACCCTCGGGCGCCTCGCGGCCAGCGCCCAGCTCGACTCGATCCACGTCTGCCTGGACGGAGCACTCGGCTCGCTCAAGCGCTCCATCGACGAGGAAGTCTGCGGCAACGCCTTCGGCGAGGGGATCGGGCTCGTCGCCTGGACCTACGACCACCTCCGCGGCAGCGCGACGACCCTGCCCAAGCGCCCCAAGGTGACGCTGTTCGCCGATGATCGGGACTTCAAGGCGGGTCTGAAGCGCGGGCTCGGGCTCGCGGAATCCGCGAACGTCTGCCGATCGCTCAGCCAGACCCCCCCCAACATCGCGCACACCGACTACATCGCCAAGGAAGCGATGGCGATGGCGCGTAAGCACGCCGGTCTCAAGTGCACCGTGATCAAGGGCGAGCGCCTGGAGAAGGAGAAGCTCCGCGGGCTCATCAACGTGGGCAAGGCGAGCGAATACCCGCCCTGCCTCGTCAGGCTGGAATGGGCGCCCGCGAACGCGAGCAAGACCGCCAAGCCCATCGTCCTCGTCGGCAAGACCATGACGTACGACTCGGGCGGGCTCTCGATCAAGGTCGGCGGCGGCATGCGGGGCATGAAGCGCGACAAGGACGGCGGGTGCGCCGTCTTCGGCGCCATGCACGCCGTCGCCACCGTCCTCAAGCCCAAGCGCCGCGTCGTCGCACTGCTCAGCGTCGCCGAGAACTCCATCTCCGACGAGGCATACCGCCCCGACGACGTCATCGAGTTCCGCAACGGCGTGACGGTCGAGGTCACCAACACGGACGCCGAAGGACGCCTCGTGATGGCCGACGCGCTGTGCTGGGCCTGCGACAAGGAGAAGCCCGCATGCGTCATCGACATGGCGACCCTCACGGGCGGCGTGGTCGTGGCGCTGGGCAAAGTCTTCGCCGGCATGTGGTGCGACGACGACGCCCTGCGGGCCAGGCTCGACCTCGCGGCGGACGCCTCGGGCGAGCGTGTCTGGCGCCTGCCCCACGACCCGCAGTACAAAGCCATGATGAAGAGCCCCGTCGCGGATATCGTGAACAGCGCCCCCGTCCGCGAGGCGCACCCGATCCAGGGCGCCGCCTTCCTCGCCCACTTCGTCAAGGACGGCATCCCCTGGGCCCACATCGACATCGCCGGCACGCACGCGACGGACAAGGACTCGGGCCCGTACATCGCCGGGCCCACCGGCTTCGGCACACGCTTGCTCGCGGAACTGATCGATGCCTACTGAACCGCCGACCGAGGCCCCCGCGGTTCCTCCGCCGGGCAAGCGTCCGTTGAGGCTGAAGCTGCCGATCGCGCTGATCGTGATCGGGCTGCTGCTGGGCGCGGCGGGAATCGTCGGCTTCGTGCTGCCGCTCGTGTCGGCGATGAGCGGAGGGGAGCCCTTCGAGGCGCCCGGCACGCACACGGTTCAGATCGAGGACACGGGCCCGTGGGCGGTCTACTACGAGACGTCCACCATGTCGGGCGGCGCGTTCACATACGCGCCCGCCCCTCCGAACGCGACGATCACGGTCATCCACCGCGGACAGCGTCTTCCGGTCGCAAGCAACACCGGCATGACCATGACCGTGGGCTCATCGGAGCGCCAGTCGCTCGTGACGTTCGAGGCGGACACCCCGGGCGAATACCAGATCGACGTCATGGGCGATTTCCCGGCTCGCACGTTCTACGCCATGCCCAACAAGCTCGTCGGTGCCGTCCTGGGGGCGTTCGGCGGGTGCGGGCTCGCTGTCGTCGGCGTGGGCTCGCTCATCGGGGGCATCGTCGTGCTGATCGTGCGCCTGGCGAATCGCTAGGTGTCATCGTCCGCCGGCCGAAGCCGGTAGATCCGGTTCTCCCCGTCCTCGGAGATCAGGAGCGTCCCGTCGCGGTCCACCGCCACGTCCACGGGTCGCCCGAGGATCGTTGGCTGCCCGCGCGCGTCGTCCGGGCCCAAAAACTCCACCATCGGCAGCTCGCCGTAGGGCTCGCCGTCTTCGAACAGCACGCGGGTCACCTGGTACCCCGAGCGTCGCGAGCGGTTCCACGACCCGTGGTACGCGACGAACGCGTCGCCCGTGTACGCATCGGGGAACGCGCCCTCGGCATCGTCGTTGGGGGCGTAGAAGCACATCGCGTTGGGCGCCCAGTGCGCGCCGGTCTTCCACATGGGCGGCACCGTCCGGTCCGCCAGGCGCACGATGTCGTCGCGGTCCATGTACTCGTACCGGGGCAGCTTGTCGCCCACGATGAACGGGTGCCCGTAGAACCGGCCGCGCTCATACCGGTTCATCTCGTCGGGCGGGTTCAGGTCGGTGATGGGCTGGGTGCCGCGGGTCTCGCCGAGCGTGCGCCCGAACCAGTCGGACCCGTGGTCCATGCCCCAGATCTCGTCGGTGCCGGGGCGGACGACGAGCTTCTCGGTGTTGCGGATGCCCGAGCAGAACTCGCGTTTGCCGCGCCCTTGCAGGCTGAAGGTCCAGATCTTCTGGCGCTCGGTGTCGCGTTCGTCGGTGATGTTGCCCGAGTCGCCGATGGAGGTGTACATGAGCCCGTTGTGGATGCAGATGGAACGCCACCAGTGCCCGCCCGACGCTGGGAGCTGGCCGCTCGGGATAACGGTGACGACATCGTCGGCGACGCCGTCGTCGTCCGTATCGCGGGCGCGGTGAATCGCGCCGGTCTGGGTGAACCAGACCCACCCGTCGTGGACCGCGAGCCCGTGGGCACGCGGGTAGTCCTCGACGAACGTGCGGATGTCCTCGTACGCCCCGTCACCGTCGCGGTCCTTGAGGGACCGGACGACCCCCCGGTCGGGGTCGGAGACGTAGAGGGTCCCGTCATCGCCGACCGCCATGAACCGGGCGCGCCCGTCGAGCTGGGCGACGATCTCGAGCTCGAACCCCTCTCGGACCCCGATCCGCGGGTCGGGCGTCGCGGGCTGAGCGCCCGCGAGTGAAGCCGCGAGCGTGATCCATGCGAACAATCGTTGAAGCATCGTGTGCCCTCCGCTCGCGTGGGCACCGACGCATGCCGACCGCCCGGGAGACCTTCGTGAAGATGCCCCCCGCCGTGAGCGTACTCGCCCTGTCCGTGCTGGTTGCGGCGCCCGCGACGGCCCAGGACGAGCCCCAGGACTGGCCGCAGGACTCCGTGTTCTACCTCGCGTTCGTGCGTTCCTTCGCCGACTCGACCGAGGGCCCCCTCGCGAACGACGGCGTGGGCGACCTCCGCGGCATGATCGAACGCCTGGATTACCTCAACGACGGCGACCCCACGACCACCACCGACCTGGGCGTCACCGGGATCTGGCTGCTCCCCATCGCGCAGTCGCCGAGCTACCACGGGTACGACACGACGGACTACTACGCCGTGGATGACGAGTACGGCACGATGGACGACCTCCGCGAACTCGTCACCGAGTGCCACGCGCGGGGGATCAAGGTCGTGCTCGACCTTGTGCTGAACCACTCCGCCGACGAGCACCCCTGGTTCGTCGAGTCGGCCGACCCGAACTCCGACAAGCGCGACTGGTACATCTGGTCGGACCCCAGGCCCGAGTATCGCGGCGCGTGGGGGCAGGTTGTCTGGCACGACCACATGCGCGCGCAAGCCGACGCGTCCTACTACGGCGGGTTCTTCCACGGCATGCCCGACCTCAACTACCGCGCCGACGCCGTCACCCAGGAGATGCGCCGCGTCACCGAGTTCTGGCTCGACGAAGCGAACGTGGACGGCTACCGCCTCGACGCGATCAAGCACCTCATCGAAGACGGCGCCGACCAGTCGTCCACCCCCGCGACCATCGAGTGGCTGCAGGGGTACAACGCGTTCTGCGATGCGCTCGACCGCTCGCCCTGGCTCGTGGGCGAGGTCTGGGCGGGCCCGGACGAGATCGCCCGCTACATCGGCAACGACCTCGACACCCTCGCGCTCGACTCGTGCTTCGACTTCCCCCTGTCGTACGCGATCACCGAGGGCCTCCGCGATGGCGATCCAACGCGCATCCGCGACGAGCTCGCGCGATCGTGGGAAACCTACGGATTGCGCGCATCCCCGTTCCTCTCCAACCACGACACCACGCGGACCATGTCCGTCCTCGAGGGCGACGAACGCAAAGCCCGCGCCGCCGCGACCCTGCTGCTCACCGCCCCGGGCACCCCCTTCATCTATTACGGCGAGGAACTCGGCATGGCGGGCACCAAGCCCGACCCCGACCTCCGCACCCCCTTCCACTGGCAGGCGGACGCCGACACCGCCGGGTTCACGACCGCCGCGCCCTGGCGCGCCCCGCACCGCGACGTCTTCACGGCCAACCTGGAGCGCCAGCACGCCAACGACGCGTCGATCTGGTCGCACTACCGGGACCTGATCCGCGCGCGACGCGACCTCCCGCCCCTCCGACGCGGGTCGGTGCGCGTCGTGGACGCGGGCAACGATGGCCTCGTCGCGTTCCTCCGCGAGCACGATGGAAAACGCGTGCTTGTCGTCGTCAGCGCCACGGGCGGGCTCGTCCGCGAGTTCGGGTTCGACCGCGATTCGCTCGGCCTGCACCCCGAACAATCCGGCGTGGACGCCCTGACCGGCAACAAGACCGAGCCCGTGCCGCGGCGCGCGCCGTGGCGGCCCTTCCGCACGATGCCGCCGCACGGGTCGTGGGTGATCACGCTGGACGACTGAGGAGCCACCATGCCGCGATACGAGTACCGATGCGAGACCAACGGCGAGCTGGTCGAGGTCTCGCACACGATGAGCGAACGCCTGACCACCTGGGGCGAGGTCTGCCAGCGCGCGGGCATCGAGCCGGGCAAGACCCCCGCCGACACGCCCGTCGAGAAGGTCATCTCCGTCGGGTTCGTCAAGGGATCCGCCGGCGGCGGGCTCCCACCCGGATCGTGCGGGCACGGGTGCGGGTGCCACCCGAACTGACCGTTCACCCAGTTCCCCGAGGACCTGTGCCACTGACCGGTCCGCCGGTCAGTGCTCTTTCGTGGGCGGGGTGCCACGGCTTGGCTCGCAAGCCGTGTCTTCCGCTCACCCCTCAGCACGGGTTGCCCTCCGGGTCAACCCGTGGCACCCGGCACCCGGATCGATTCGATGCCGTGCCACTGACCCGTCCTCGGGTCAGCGTCTTGATCACTTCCAGTTCAGGAGCACCGGCCGGAAGACCGGTCAGTGGCACGCCGCCGCATCGTGCTCCGCATGCCGCCCCGTCTTCGCCTTCGGCGCGAACCGCAGCACCAGCGCCACCACGAGCAGCACGCTCAGCACCACCGCCCCGATCGGTGCCAGCACGCCGACGACGTGCTCGTGATGCCCCTCGCCCGATGCCAGCTCGACGAACCCGGAGAAAAACGCGTCGAAAGCCAGCCCAGACGCGAGCGCGACCACGGCGATCACGCCCAGGTAGATCGCCAACGCCCGCTTCCCGAGGTCCTTGATCACCCAGGCCATCGTGGCGGTGTTCGTCGCCGGGCCCGCGAGCAGGAGGACCAGCGCCGCGCCCGGGCTCAGCCCCGCCGTCACCAACGCAAAGGCCAGCGGCGTCGAGCTCGTGGCGCAGATGTACAGCGGCACGCCCACCACCAGCGTCAATAGCATCGGCACGATCCCCGAGCCCAGGTGCTCGCCGATCCACCCCGCCGGGACGGCGGCCGCGATGACCGCCGCGAGAATCAACCCCGTCACCAGCCACGGCGCGAGGTCCGCCGGCAGCGTGACGAACCCGTATCTGAGTGCCTCGACAATGCTCGCGCCGAGAGACTTCGACGCTCGCGATTCATCCGTGTGTGAGCAGCACGACTTCGCAGGCGCCGGCTCCGAAGCGCAGCACGGCTTCGTCTCGAGCGTCGGCGCCACGGTGTGCGAGCAGCAGGACGACGCCCCCGAATCTGCCCCGCGATCACGCCTGGGGCTCTCTGAATCGGTGTCATCCGGCGCGAAGGTATCGATGAGGACCCCCGCGACGAACGCCGTGACGATCGCGATCACGGGCCGGATCAATGCAAACACCGGCCCGAAGAGCGCCCACGTCAGCGGGATGGACTCCTCGCCCGTCTGGGGCGTCGAGATCGTGAACGCCGCCGACGCCCCCTTGCCCGCCCCCGCTTGTCGCAAGGACGCCGCGACGGGGATCACGCTGCACGAGCACAGCGGCATCGGCAGCCCCAGCGCCGCCGCCTTCGCGATCGGCACGATGCCCTTCCCGCCGAGCTGCTTGCGGATCCACCCCATGGGCACGAGCGCGTGCACCACACCCGCCAACGCGAACCCAAGGATCAGCCAGACCCCCGAGTCCACCAGGATCATCCACAACTCGTCGAGAAAGCGGCTCAGCCAATCGGGCATGGAACACTCTAAACGCATCCCGACCCGCGGTTCTTCCGCCCCCTCGACCGGGGACCGCGCGGGCTGAAGCCCGCGGCTCCGATGGCGCGGGGTGAGACCTCCGAGCCGCGGGCTTCAGCCCGCGCGGGGCTCCCACCCCCTACCATCGCCCCGAAGACCCGCGGAGGACCCGATGCCTTACACCCTCAAGCCCGCCGAGGCGTTCGACACCGACGTCGATACCACCGAGTACCTCAACGAGCACATCGATACCGGCGACCGCTGGGTCCTCAACTTCGGCCCCCAGCACCCCGCCACCCACACCACCCTCCGGCTCGTCCTCGAGCTCGACGGCGAGCGCATCGCCCGCTGCACACCCCACATCGGGTACCTCCACTCCGGCTTCGAGAAGCTCGGCGAGCACCTCGACTACAACCAGTACGTGACCATCGTGTCGCGGATGAACTACCTCTCCCCGATCTCCAACGACATCTGCTGGCACCACGCCGTCGAGACGCTCTTCGGCATCGAGATCACCCCGCGCTGCAAGGTGCTCCGCACGATCCTCGCCGAGCTCGGACGCATCCAGGACCACCTGCTCTGCCTCGGCGCGGCGGCCCTCGACCTCGGCGCCTTCACCGGCTTCCTCTACGGCTTCAACCCCCGCGAGAAGATCTACGACATCATGGACTACGTCTCCGGGCAGCGCTTCCACCCGGACTGGTCCCGCGTCGGCGGCGCGATGAAGGACCTCCCCGACGAGGAGGTCTTCAAGCGCATGGTCAAGTCGTTCATCCACGACGACCTCTCCCGCGCGCTCAAAGAGCTCGACGGCCTCCTCTCCCGCAACCGCATCTTCATGGACCGCACCCGCGGCGTCGGCGTCCTCTCGAAGGAAGACGCCATCGCGTGGAGCGCCTCCGGGCCCATCGCCCGCGCGAGTGGCGTCAAGCGCGACCTCCGCAAGGACGAGCCCTACCTCTGCTACGCCGACAACTGGGACGGGCAGGGCGCCGAAGCCGTCAAGTTCAAGGTGCCGATCTCGCACGAGGGCGACGTCTACGCCCGCTTCCAGGTCCGCCTTGAAGAAGCCAAGCAGGCGATCGGCATCATCGACCAGCTCATCGACTCCATCCCCGGCGGCCCGCTCGACGTCTTCGCCGACTCCAAGATGGTCAAGCCCGCCAAGGAGGACGTCTACGGCTCGATCGAAGGCCTCATCCAGCACTTCGAGCTCATCATGTCCAACCGCGGCTGGGAGCCCCCGGTCGCCGAGGCGTACGGCGCCCAGGAAACCGCCAACGGCGAGCTGGGCTACTACGTCGTCTCCGACGGCGGCCCCCGCGCCTGGCGCGCCCGCACCCGCCCGCCGAGCTTCATCAACTACCAGCTCATGCCCAAGCTCATCGAGGGGCACATGCTCGCCGACATCGTCGCGGTGCTGGGCTCGCTGAACATCGTGGCGGCGGAGCTGGATCGGTAGCGGAAGCCTTTATCGGCCAAACAACTCCACCCCCGAGACCAGCTCGCGCACGCCCGAGGGCAGGCCGAAGCGGTCGGCGAGGTCGTCCACCTGCGACGTGAACCCCGAGTTCGTGTTGGTGATGCGCGGGCCGAAGGCTTCGAGCACATTCGCGCGGGTCTGGGGCGAGAGCGCGCGCAATTCGGCCGACGCGTCGCGGGCCTGGGCGATGTAGGGCTGAACCTTCTCGTACAGCGAGAGCAAGTCGGCGTACCCGTTCACCGAAGCCAGCGCGCTGGTGGCGCCCGCGAGCCCGGAGAGGTAGTTCTCGGCGGACGCTTTCACCGCCGGGGCGAGCAGGTCCATCGCGGTGGGCGACGAGAACAGGCCGCCAAGGCCGCCGGTCGTCTCGCACCCGCCCAGCAGGGCGAGCGAGACGGCGAGCGCGGGAGCCAGACGGGAGACGCGGCGGCGGGCGAGGTTCTTCATGGGGCGCTCCGGGAGGGGATGATGGCGTGGCGGGCTTCGAACGGGCCAATGTACCCACCCGAGGCGCCAGCACGCGGCAGCGGCGGCGTTGGGCCGAGATTTCATGGCGGAAACCGGCGCATTTCCCGTTAGCCTCAGGGTGTCTCGCCGCTCCTGCTAGGGAGGCCCGCCATGCGACGACTGATCCCCACGCTCGCCCTGCTCGCCGCCGCCGCGCTGCCCGCTCAGGGCGAGTGGCTGCGTGTTGACTTCCACACCGTCACCACGCAGGTCCTGACGTTTACCTCGCCGGAACCCTTCGACGCCGCCGGCGTCGCGAGCGAGTCGTACGCGATCGACGGGTGGATGCTCGTTGATACCGACCAGCCGCCCATCCCGCGCAGCGACGGGCTCTCGTTCCCCGTCGCGGACTTCGAGATCGTGGCGCGCCGCTACGACGGCGCGGGCGCCGAGCCGATCGTCATCACCCCGGACAACGCCGGCGCGTCGGTCTCCGTGCTCCCCTCGACGCGCGGCGTCCGATTCTTTGCGGGCAACGTCTCCACCTCGTTCAGCTACAGCATCCCGTGGACCGCGACGATCTTCTCGGGGTCGATGCCCTCGCTCCCGGACCTGCCGGGCGATTACGCCGTCTCGGGCAACGCGATCGACTCGGTGACCTGCGAGTTCACCCCGCCCACAGGGACCACCACCGACTGCACCTGGGACCGCGACAACGGCGGGCACGATCTCTGGAAGTACATCCGCTACCACGTCCGCACGACCACCGCCCCCGACCCCGAGCCCTGCGGCCCGGCGGACATCGACGGCAACGGCATCCTCAACTTCGACGACATCGACGCCTTCGTGGACGGCTTCCTCGGCGGGTGCAACCCCTGACGCCTCACGCCAGCGGCAGATCCACCCCCACCCCCGTCGCCTCGTCGTGCAGCTTGATGAGCTGCGCCGCGTGCTCGTCGTGCGGGTCCGCGGCGCCCCAGGCACCCTCGAATTCGCAGACGGAGTAGCTCGCGCTCGCGTCGCTGTAGCGCTCGATCCAGTCGGCGATCTCGGCGCTCGGGTCCGCATAGTCGAGGTACCCGATGGTCCGCCGGTCGTGGTGCATCTCGCGCATGCGCCAGGGCTTGGGCGTGAGGCGGGCGCGGAAGCTCTCCTGCGCCCGGCACAGCGCGGCGTACGCCGGGTCCGCGCCGAACGCCTCGAGCGTGCGCGCCGTCTCGGCGGACGCCGGGTCCATCGGGGGCTGGGTCAGGATCAGGCGCACGCCCGCGGCGGTCCGGTACGCACGCACGCCGCGCCCCGGCGCCGCGCGCACCCACGCCTCGACGCGCTCCGTGGGGACGGGCACCCACACGTCCTCCTCGACGAACGACCCGGCGAAGAACGCCGCGATCCTGCCGAGGATCCCGCGCTTTGGCTCGCCCGCCACAGGCTCCCTTGGGCGCGACTGCACCGTCTCGCGCGCCAATTCATTGACGCGCTCGAGCGTCTTCGGGTTCATCCGATCGGCGTCGATATCCACGAACCCCAGGGACGCCGTGTTGAGCACCTGAGCGCCGTACCGGTTGACCGTGATCGCGGCGTACCGCGACCCGGACGCGTCGAGGAACTCGTCCACGATGTGCTCGGGCGTCACGCCGCGGTGGTACGAGTAGTTATGCGCGTTGGACGGCCGGCGGCGCTGCTCGGCCAGCGCGTCCCAATCCGTGTCCGCCGCCCGCGCCTTCGCCCGCTCCAGCGCGTCGGCCTCGCTGGCGTCCGACCCACCCCACACGCGCGCGCGGATCGAGTCGTTCCGAGACTCCCGCCGCTCGACCTCCACGCACGCCCAGTACCGCCTGACCCGCATGGGCCCCACGGTACCGGGCGGGTTCGGCGTACGCTTGGCCCATGAAGACCCGCCTGTTCGCCGCCGCGTCCCTCGCCCTGCTCAGCGGGTGCGAGTCCCTCCAGACCACCGTCGAGGTGCGCAACGAGTCGCGCAAGGCGGTCATCGTCTCCATCGAGCAGGACGTCATCGCCTAGGACGCGAAGGTCCTCGCCCGCGAGACGCTGGGCGCGGGCGACGCGCGCCTGATCGGCCCCGTCAAGACACCCCCGTTCGAGCCGGCGATGCTCCGCGTCCGCGTGCCGGGCGAGCTCGGCGGGCTGACCTCCGAGGCGAGGCTGCCGCGCGGGCGGTCCTCGGCGATCATCGAGGGCGGCCGCATGGACTCGTGGGGCGAGGTCTCCATCCGCGTGATCGCCGAGACCCCGGCCGACGAGTGACGCCCCGCTGAACGCCCGCGCCCTTCCCCCTACCATGCCCTCCTCAGACGGGAGCCCCCATGGCGTGGATCACCAAGCCCAGCGCGACGCAGCAGATCGAGACCCGGGCCGAGCCCTACCTCACCCCCTCGATGCGCGACACGCTGCTCAACGAGTACCGCCCCCGGTTCGAGACCGGCCTGGGCGCGCTCCTCCCCGCGCTGCACATGATCCAGCACGAATACGGGTGGGTCCCCCACCAGGCGATGATCGAGATCGCCAACGCCCTGGACATCAAGCCCTCGGACGTCTTCGACACCGCGACGTTCTACGAGGAGTACTGGACGCACACGAAGGGCGAGCATGTCGTCGCCGTCTGCCGCTCCATCGCCTGCGAGTTCTGCAGCGCCACCGCCTGCACCGAGGCGGTCAAGGAGACGCTGGGCATCGACGTCGGCGAAACCACGGAAGACGGCAAGATAACCCTCGTCGAGCTCGAGTGCCTCGGATCCTGCGGCACCGCCCCCGTCGCCCTCATCGACGAGGACCTCCACGAGAACCTCACCCCCGAACGCTTCGTCACGCTCGTCAACCGCGTCCGCGAGGGGACCTACACCAAGGGCGGCACCGGCGCGGTGAAAGAGGATCTCTGATCCCCAGCTCTTGGGTGCCCGTCAGCGTCCGCGGGGCGGGTCTTGCAGACAACCGACCGGTCTGGCCGACCAACAGGGCATGAAACGCCTGATTGGGTTGGTTGTGCTGTGCGCCGCAGGTCTCGCCGGGTGCTCGTCGTCGGGCGTGACGACGTCACCCACGATCGAGACCGCGGTCTCCAACCAGACGACGGTGACGGTGCGCGCGAGCATCCACGCGGGCGAGCGCGTCCGCCTGCAGGGGGCCCCGATCACCCCGATCAAGGACGGGCGCGCCAAGGAGATCGTCCCGGGCTCGACCGAGACCGTCACGATGCCCCGCCCACGCTCGTGGGGGATCGGCCCCGGCGCGCCAAACGAGGACCTTGTCTTCTGGCTCCGCTGCGAGGTCATCACGCCCACGTGGGGCAACGACCGCGTCCGCTGGTACGAGATGCTCGGCCCGCCGGCCCGGCAGGTCACCCTGACCTCGGGCAAGAGCACCAAGGGGACGGACCTGGTCGCGAAGGGGCAGATCGTCCCGGTGGAAGAGGTCGATCAGTCCATGCACCCGTTCCGCGACCGGAACCGGGCGTTCAAAGTCGCCGGGTCCGAATCGGACGAGTGATCGCCCCCGCCGACGTACGATCCGATCGATGACGCCGGACCGTGACATCCCGCTCTCGCGCGCCGTGGGTCGGTTTTTCGGGCACCTGTGGGGCGCCGTGAAGACGGACACCTCCAAAGACCGCGCCGAGCTGCGCCGCGAGGTCGAGGAACAGCCCGCGGCCGGGCCCGACGGCGAGCGTGTCACCCTCCGCCGAACCACGATCGAGGAGATCGAGATCGAACGAGAACCCCGATGAGCGACCACGCTGAGCATTTCGCCGGCATCTGCCACGCGATCTTCTGCTTCGACGTCGGGTTTTCCGTGGATCTGGACGCGCTGGCGTCCAAGCTCGAGAACGCGACGCGCGAGCGCGCCGTGCGGGTGCGCCGCCCCTCGCCGGCGTGGTTCGAGTACGAGCCCGCGCCCGTGGGTGCCCACCTGCCGGCGAGCCCCGTACAGGTGGGCGGCTGGTCCACCGAGCCCGGCGCGGACGTGCGGGTGTACGACTTCGGCGCCGTCGCGGTGCGGTACCGGATCCCCTTCGACGCGGACGCCGAGACGCTCGTGGGGCTGGGCGTCGAGCTCTACGACCACGAGGCGCTGCTCGCCGACGCGCGTCGGCACGTGACGCGCCTGGTCGAGACCGCCTCACACGCGATCGAGCGGGCCGAGGTCTCCGAGCACGTCGAGGATTATGCGGTGTACGCCGTCGATCGGTGGGTTGGAGACCCGAAGGACGCGGTCGAGCGCGCGGGCGACGCGATCGTGAGGCTGCTGCACGCCGAGCGCGGGGCGCTCGCGTCCGATCGTGTTCAGCGGACGCTCGCGGGCGCGATCTCGTACGCCCCGTCGGACCTCGCGATCGTCGACTGGAACGCGGCGTTCCTGCTCGACGCCGAGCCCGACGACGTGCTCACGGTGCTCATCCACGCGAACATCGAGCTGATGGAGGTCCGCTGGCTCGACGCCCAGCTCGACGACCTGCTCGACGGCGCCCACGACATGCTCGCCCGGGTGAACCGCAAGCACCTCTGGCCCGGCGGGGCGGCGGGCGCCGAGATGCGCCGGTTCGCGGAGCTCCAGGCCGACAGCGCGCTGCTGTTCGAGGGCGTGAACAACGCGATCAAGCTGATCGGCGACCAGCACCTGGCGCGCGTCTTCCAGACGGCGTCGGACGCGCTGAACCTCCCCCAGTGGGACGCGAGCGTGCTTCGCAAGCTCGAGGTCGCCGAGAGCATCTACCAGAAGATGTCCGACCGGGTCTCGACGCACCGGCTCGAGGCGCTCGAGTGGATCATCATCATCCTGATCCTGATCTCGATCGTGATGCCGTTCATGGGCATCAAGTACTGATCCAACCCCGCTGAGGGTCCCCCAGGGCCGATTTTCACGGTTCCGGCCTTGCGCTGAAACCGGCGGCCCTCGCATCCGTATAAGTTTGCGTTCACTAACACTGGGCCGTGTGGGCCCGGCTTGGGGGTCGCGTGCTCAACGAAGCCTTCGCGTGGGTCTGGATCTGCCTGGGGATCGTCTCCGGGGCTTGGATCGGGCTCGGGTTCAAGAACGAGGACCACATGGGCGGGTACGCCGGGTGGCGCCGCCGCATGCTCCGGCTGGGGCACATCGCGTTCTTCGGGACGGCGATCCTGAACATCCTGTTCGTGCAGGCCGCGTTCCGCGGCGGGCTCTCGCCCGTGTGGATCCGCATCGCGTCGTGGTCGTTCATCGCGGGGGCGGCGCTCATGCCGGCGGTCTGCTTCCTGTCGGCGTTCTGGAAACGCGCGTCGGTGCTCTTCGTGCTGCCGGTGGTCGCGTTGAGCGCTGGGTCCGTGATCGTCGCGACGGGGCTCGTGTACGTCCAGATCTATGGGAGGACGGTATGACCAGCCCGTACAGGGTCGGGCTCGTCGCGATGAGCGGCGTGCGTGTGCAGGACGCGGAGCTGATGGCGCTGGGGCTCACACTCCCAGGGTTCGTCGAACGCTCGGAGGTCATCGCGTCGTTGCCGAGCCTGTCGCTGCTCACGCTCGCGGCGCTCACGCCGAGCGATGTGGAGCTTTCCTATCACGAGAGTGCCGACGTGCAGGACAACCCCGGCGCGCTCAACGGCTGCGATCTCGTCGCGATCACGACGATGACCGCCCAGGCGTTCGAGGCGTACAGGCTCGCCGACCAGCTCCGCGAAGCGGGCATTACGGTCGTCATGGGCGGGCTGCACGCGACGGCGGTGCCCGACGAATGCGCTCGGCACGCGGACGCCGTCGTCATCGGCGAGGGCGAGCCCGTGTGGGCGAGTGTCCTCGACGACGCTCGGCGCGGGAAGCTCGCCCACCGGTACCGCGCCCAGGGGTACTTCGACCTGGCGGACGCCCCGATGCCGCGGTTCGACCTGCTCGACCCGCCGCGGTACAACCGGCTGACGGTGCAGACGGCCCGGGGGTGCCCGCACAAGTGCGAGTTCTGCGCGAGCTCGATCACGCTGACGCCCGGGTATTCCACGAAGCCGGTCGAGAAGGTGATCGCCGAGGTGCGCGCGATCAAGGGCGTCTGGGACCGTCCGTTCATCGAATTCGCCGACGATAACTCGTTCGCCAAGCGCGGCGAGGCGAAAGACCTCCTCCGCGCGCTCAGGCACGAGCGTGTGAAGTGGTTCACCGAGTGCGACGTCTCGATCGCCAGCGACCCCGAGCTGATCGACCTGATGCGCGACGCCGGGTGCCGGCAGGTGCTCATCGGGCTCGAGAGCCCGGTCGAGGACGGGATGGGCGGCATCGAGCGTAACAGCGACTGGAAACTCAGGCAGGTCTCGAGGTATGAGCGCTCGGTGCGCGAGATCCAGTCGATGCTGGGTCACACCACGCCCGCCATGGCACTCAAGTACCAGACCGCGACCAGGGAACGTGACGCCGAACGAGCCCGCAACATGTCGCTGCGCTGGCAAGACGCACGAGAGGCCGCATCCCCACCAACGCAGTAGGCATGCATCGCCCCCCGTTCA
>JAUHXM010000150.1 GCA_030426605.1 Phycisphaerae bacterium
TCGGCATCGGCCTCCGCGAGGCGACCTCCTCCCGCGCCGCCCGCTTCGGCGACGGCGACATCATCACCGCCTTCGCCCGCGACGCCGCACGCCGCGTCGCCCACGACCCCGTCGCCTTCGTGAATGTCAACGACATCCCCGTCGCCCCCCTCATGCGCCGCCACCACGCGGGCGACGCCACGCCCGAGCAGATCGCCGACGCCGCGTGGGTGGTGGTCTACGCCGACGTGCCCGAGTCCCTCGCCGCGTGGCCCGCCGAGCTCGAGTCCGAGCCCGTCCTGTTCTCCGTCGAGATCCTCCAGCCGCGCCCGAACGTCCCCGAGAACCGCCACCCGCTCCGCCTCCTGCGCCGCCCCGCCGGGTGAGACGCCCCCGCGCCAGGGGTGCTATTCTGCGCCGATGCCCCGATGCACCCGCACGACACGCACCCTCACGCTCGCCGCCGCGATCACGCTCGCCTCGCCCGCGCTCGCCCAGTCGCAGGAGTTCATCCTGTCCGACGAGAACCAGGGCTGGGTCGAGACGAACGCCCCCCAGCCCGGCACCGCCGACGCGCTCATCGCCGACGCCCGCGTCCTGCTCGCCAACGGCGAACCCAAAAAAGCCAAACGCCTGCTCACCGATTGGCTCGACGCGAACGAACGCACGAACGACCCCGCGCTCCCCGAGGCCTACCTCCTCCGCGGCGACGCCTGGTTCGCGATGGACCGCGAGTTCAAGTCGCTCTTCGACTACGAGACCGTCATCCGCGACTACCCCGACTCCGCCGCCTTCCCCGCCGCTGTCGAACGCGAGTTCGAGATCGCCAAGCTCTACCTCAACGGGCTCCGCAAGCGACTCCTCGGCATCCGCTTCGAGCCCGCCCGCGGCCTCGGCGAAGAGCTGCTCATCCGCGTGCAGGAACGCCTCCCCGGGTCGCGCCTCGCCGAGGAAGCCGCGATCTTCCTCGCCGATCACTACTACAAGCGCCGCGAACTCGAGCTCGCCGGCGACATGTACGCCATCTTCCTCGTCAACTACCCGCGCTCCGAGCACCGCGAGCGCGCCCTGCTCCGCCAGATCGACTGCAACGTCGCCCAGTTCAAGGGCCCCGAGTACGACGGCTCGCGCCTCATCGAGGCCCGCCTCCTCCTCGAAGACTACGAAGCAAACTACCCGACCTCCGCCGCCCGCTCCGGATTCTCCGAGGGCCTCGAGACCTGGATCGACGAGTCCGGCGCGCAGCAGATGCTCGAGTCCGCGTCGTGGTACCTCGGACAGTCCGACGAACCCGCCGCCCGGCTCACGCTCCGCCGCCTCATCCGACGCCACCCCGAGTCCGCCGCGGCGCGCGAAGCGGTCCGCGTCATGCGCGATCGCGGCTGGATGCCCGCCGAGGGGGCCGGCTCGTGAGGACGCTCGCGCTCACCATCGCCGCGGTCTCGCTCACGCTCGGCGCGTGCGCGTCCGATCCCAGCGAGGGCTACTCCTTCGCGAACACCTACGTCGAATCCGTCCGAACGATCTCGGTGCCCATCTTCGACAACGAAACCTTCGAGACAGGCGTCGAGGCCGAACTCACCGAAGCGATCGTCAAGCGCATCCAGCAGGACACCCCCTGGCGCGTCGCGTCGGGCACCGTCGCGGACACCGAGCTCACCGGCTCCATCACCGACTTCGACCTTCGCACGATCTCATTCACCCGCGGCACCGGGCTCCCCCAGGAGCAGACCTACGAGCTCACCGTCGATTTCGCCTGGCGCGACAACCGCTCGGGCACCGTCCTCGTCGAGCGCCAGGAGTTCCGCGCCACCGGCGCGTACGTCCCCGACCGCCTCGCCGGCGAACGCATCGACATCGGACGCCGCGAAGCCGTCGCCGAGCTCGCCGAAGCGATCGTTCACCAGATGCGCTCGGACTGGTAACCCCGCCCATCGCCCCGCAATCCCGCATCCGCCCGCACAGCGCGCACGAACCACGCGGTGAACCTAGCGTTCGCCGGGGGCGTACGGCCCGTTGGGCCCGAGAACCCACAGGAACGCGGCGCACGCCGGATTCCGCACCGATCCCGGGCTCCACGAGCCGATTCGGACGCACGGAAGGCACCCGACCCGTATGACTGACGACCAGACCGACACCAACCTCACGACAGATGCCCACCGGTTCGCCGCCGACGGGCCCGATGCCCCCGACGGACCCAAGGGACCCAAGGGCTCCAAGGGCCCCGAGGGCGAACGCCCCGCGGGCGGCCCGCCGCGCTCCTTCTTCGGTTTCGTCGTCATCCTCTCGCTTGTCGTCGCGCTCGTCATGGTTCTCTCAAACGTCGGCGCGGGCAGCACCGTCACCTGGAAGGAATTCAGCGCCCAGTGGGAAGCCGGCAAGGTCGTCGAGGACTCCGTCAAAATCTCCGACGCCGCCATCACCGCCATGGTCCTCCAGGAAGAGACCGGCGCGCAGACCATGGTCCGCATCCCGCTCAACCAGGCCACCCGCCGAAACCTCGAGACACGCCTCCACGAGCTCACCAACGGCCAGTACACCATCAAGGGCACCAGCGGGCTCACCCAGTTCTTCTTCATCTTCGGGCCCTTCCTCCTCGTCATCCTCTTCCTCTGGTTCATCATCTCCCGCGGCATGCGCGCCGCCGGCGGTGGGGCGGGCATGCTCGGCTCCTTCGGAAAGTCCAAGCACAAAACCCTCACCAAAGAAATGACCGGCATCACCTTCAAGGACGTCGCCGGCATCGACGAAGCCAAGGACGAAGTCACCGAGATCATCGAGTTCCTCAAGAACCCCAAGCGCTTCACCAAGCTCGGCGGGCGCATCCCCCGCGGTGTGCTGCTGACCGGCCCCCCCGGGTGCGGCAAGACGCTGCTGGCCAAGGCCATCGCGGGCGAGGCGGACGTGCCCTTCTTCAGCATCTCGGGCTCCGACTTCGTCGAGATGTTCGTGGGCGTGGGCGCGTCGCGCGTGCGCGACCTGTTCAAGCAGGCCAAGGACTCTTCGCCCTGCATCATCTTCCTCGACGAGATCGACGCCGTCGGTCGTCGGCGCGGGAGCGGCTTCTCCTCAGGCGGGCACGACGAGCGTGAGCAGACGCTCAACGCGATCCTGGTGGAGATGGACGGGTTCGCCGCGGCGGACGGCGTGATCGTCGTCGCCGCGACCAACCGCCCGGACGTGCTGGACCCCGCGCTGATCCGCCCGGGTCGTTTCGACCGCCAGATCGGCGTGACGCTGCCTGACGTGAAGGGTCGCCTGGAGATCCTGCAGGTCCACGCGGCGAAGGTGAAGCTCGGGCCCAACGTCAACCTCGAGACCGTGGCGCGGGGCACGCCCATGTTCTCGGGCGCGGACCTGGCCGCGATCATCAACGAGGCGGCGATCTCCGCGACCATGCAGAACAAGGACTTCATCGAGCACGAGGACTTCGAAGAGGCCCGTGACAAGGTGAAGTTCGGACGCGCCAGGCGCAGCCGCGTGCGCGAGAAGGACGAGAACAAGCTCGTCGCGTACCACGAGGCGGGGCACGCGGTACTCCAGTCGCTACTCAAGGACGCCGACCCGCTGCACAAGGTCACGAT
>JAUHXM010000151.1 GCA_030426605.1 Phycisphaerae bacterium
GATGGTGCCGAGGCGGGCGTGCTCGAGCTGGGTGATGGGTGTGAAGCCGGGGGGGGTGGTGACGCGGGGGGTGGTGCCGCGCGCGTCGGTGAAGACGTGGGCTTGGTGGGCGCAGGGGGATGATGCGACGGCGTTGGGCCCGCCGGGCCGGTCGCTTCCGCTCGCGGCTCCTTCACCCGCGCCCGCTGCGCTGTCGAGGGTTTCGACGGACCAGTCGTCGGGGAGGAAGTCCCAGGCGGTTTTGTCGGAGGGGGCGGGCATGCCGGGGGTGTCCGGGCTGGCGAACATGAGGGGGCCGCCGACGTCGGCTTTGAGTGCGAAGGAGCCGGGGGTGGTGGCGTCGGGCTCGACGCCGGGGTCGTATGCGCCGTGCACGGGGAGTGGGATGTCCGCGCCCGGGTAGCTCGGTGCGGGGTGCGCGGTGCGGTATGCGGCGGTGAGTTCGGCGCGTGAGCGGAGTGAGCGGGTGGTGAGCTCGGCGGCTTTGTCGGCGGGCGTGGTGGTGGACGGCATGGTCGGTTCCTCCGCGTGAGGCGCGTGGGCGCGCGAGCGGAGGGCGGGCGAGCGGCCCGTGATCGCGTTCCCTCCGCCGGCGTGATCCGGATCAGGTTCGACGGGTGCTTCTCAGCCGCGGACGCGACGCCCCGAGCGATCGCCCAAGTGTAGCCGCAAGTGGAAACGCCCACCCCCGGGGTGCCGGGGGTGGGCGGAGAGGAGAGATTGCTGGTTGTTTGGCGGTGTCAGGCGGTCTTTTGGCCGGCGTGCGCGCCCTCGCGGATCTCTTCGATGGTCTTGTCGATGAAGGCCGGGAGGTCGTCGGGGGTGCGGCTGGTGGTGAGGCCCTCGTCGCACACGACTTCCTTGTCCACCCAGCGGGCGCCGGCGTTCTTGATGTCGTTCTTGATGGAGGGGTAGCTCGTGACTTCGCGTCCCTCGAGGACGCCGCAGTCGATGAGGATCTGCGGGCCGTGGCAGATCGCGCTGACGGGCTTGCCCGCCTTGAAGAACTCGCGGACGAAGGTGGTCGCGTCTTCGCGCATGCGGAGTTGGTCGGGGTTGATGACGCCGCCGGGCAGGATGAGGGCGTCGTATTCGTCTGCGTGCGCCTGCGCTTCGTCGATGGTGCGGTCCACGTCGATGGAGTCGCCCCAGTCGCCGTCCTTCCACCCGCGGATCGATCCGCTCTCGGGCGAGACGACGTGGACGGTGGCGCCGGCTTCCTTGAGCTTGTTGAGCGGCTCGACGAGCTCGCTCTGCTCGAAGCCGTTGGTGGAGAGGATGGCGATGGTCGCGTTGAGGGTGGGCATGGGAGATGTCCTTTCGTCTCGCAAGGGTGTTGAAGCGGGGGCGGTCGAACGCCCTTCCATGCAAGAGGGTTCTGCCGCGAGATCTGCACACGCTGAAGCGTGTGTGAAATCGCGCTCATCCTTGCGGGGACCGCCGTTGACGGCGTGCTGGGGGCTCGGTTGTGTCTGGATTTTCTCGGGGGCACTGACCCGCGGGCGGGTCAGTGGCACGGGGAGGGCGGGTCGGCGGGCTCGGTCGGGGCTTGCCATGTGGGCGATCCCGCGTTGTGGTGCCGGCGCATGAAAGCGGCCGCCCGGGGTGATCCCGAGCGGCCGAGAGGAGCGGTCTGTGGGTGTGGTCAGGCGCCGGCGCCCGCGGTGTCGCGGGTGGCGTTGACGGCGTTCATGGCGGCTTCGACGTTGATGCCGAGCTTGGCCGCGACGCGTTTGCCGTAGTCCTCGTCGGCGCGGAAGAAGTGGCAGAGCTGGCGCATCTGGACTTCCTGTCGCGCGTCGCGGAGGACGCCGGCGATGCGGGTGGTGAGGCGGTCCTTCTGCCCGTCGTCGAACATGCGGTAGAGGTTGCCGGCCTGTGTGAAGTCGTCGTGATCGATGCGGGAGTCGAAGCGGTCCACGATGGTCTCGCCGAGGGACCACGCGGGATCGGCGTGTGCCGGGGATTCCTGGGGCGTGCCGGCCCTGGAGTTGGGGAAGTAGTTGGGCGCGCTGCCGTAGGTCTCGGCGGTGGCGGCCTGGCCGTCGCGCATGTAGTGCATGACGGGGCAGCGTGGCTTGTTGACGGGGATCTGGTGGTGGTTGACGCCCAGGCGGTGGAGGTGTGTGTCGGCGTAGGACATGAGGCGGGCCTGGAGCATCTTGTCGGGGCTGGGGCCGATGCCGGGGACGAGGGCGCTGGGCTTGAAGGCGGCCTGCTCGACCTCGGCGTGGTAGTTCTCGGGGTTGCGGTTGAGCTCGAGGACGCCGACGTCGATGAGCGGGAAGTCGGCGTGGGGCCAGACCTTGGTGAGGTCGAAGGGGTTCCAGCCGGTCTTGCTCGACCACGCGTCGGCCTCGGGCTGGGTCATGACCTGGATCTGGACGTTCCAGCGGGGGAACTCGCCCTTCTCGATGGCGTCGAAGAGGTCGCGTTGGTGGCTCTCGCGGTCGCTCGCGATGAGCTCGGCGGAGGCCTCGTCGGTCATGGTCTGGAAGCCGGCCTGGTTCTTGAAGTGGAACTTGACCCAGACGCGTTCGCCGTCGGCGTTGATCATGGAGTAGGTGTGCGAGCCGTAGCCGTGCATGGTGCGGTAGCTGGCGGGGATGCCGCGGTCGGAGAAGAGGATGGTGACCTGGTGGAGCGACTCGGGGCAGAGTGACCAGAAGTCCCACTGCATGTCGTTGTTGCGGAGGTTGCTTTTGGGCTCGCGCTTCTGGGTGTGGATGAAGTTGGCGAACTTGAGGGGGTCGCGGACGAAGAAGACGGGGGTGTTGTTTCCGACGAGGTCCCAGTTGCCCTCGTCGGTGTAGAACTTGACGGCGAAGCCGCGGACGTCGCGTTCGGCGTCGGCGGCGCCGCGCTCGCCGGCGACGGTGGAGAAGCGGAGGAAGACTTCGGTCTCCTTGCCGACCTTGGAGAAGAGGCTGGCCTTGGAGTATTTGGTGATGTCGTTGGTGACGGTGAAGGTGCCGTAGGCGCCGGAGCCCTTGGCGTGGACGACGCGCTCGGGGATGCGTTCGCGGTTGAAGTGCTGCATCTGCTCGAGGAGCTGGACGTCCTGCATGAGCAGCGGGCCCTTGGGGCCGGCGGTGAGCGAGTTGTGCTGATCGGCGATCGGGCAGCCTTCGGCGGTGGTGAGCGTGGGTTTGTCGGCCATGGGTATCCCTCCTGGAATCATGAGCACACCGAGCGGAAATCGATCATCGCATCGGGGGCTTTCTTTGAATGACTCTAGGCTAGAAGCCTTTGGTGGGCCAGTTCTGCGTTCAGCTTCTCGGCACGCGAGCTCGAACGGGGGCGGGCCACGGCACGTCGTGTTTACCCGGGCGCCCGGACAATGCCGTCGCGTTTCAGCTCGCCGACGAGGAAAATGTTGCCTTCGTCCCAACCGGACGTTAGGTGTCGCTGGGTTCTCGAGCCCAGCATGAGCGCGGGTTCGACGCGCGAGACGATCTCGGCCGCGAGGCGCCCGGCGAAGACTCCCCCGATGAGCTCGATGTGCGCGTGGTGTTCGTCCGCCTCGTAGATCTCCTGGACAACCGTGTGCCCGATGT
>JAUHXM010000152.1 GCA_030426605.1 Phycisphaerae bacterium
CCTCCCGGACCCCTCGGTTGATTCTGGGGGTTCAGGCCATCTAGAGTTCCGGGTACGAAGTGGACGCCCAGCGTCCGGAGTGTTGCCCATGCTTTCGGTTCTTCGTCATGCTGCGTGATCGGGCCCCCAAGCCCGAGGGACTCGGGCACCTGCCCGGGCGGGGCATGCCCACCCACCGTCGCCGGGAGGCGTCGATGCGGTGACGGCAGACCCCATCCCGACCCCCGACGCGGGAAACCGCGCCGAGGCGCAGCGTGACGACCGTGAGCACCGACGCTCGCGGTCGTTGGCGTTTTAGACCCCGCCCCGTGCCCTGACCGGCCCGGACGCAGACAACCCGTCAACCTGACAACCCATCAGGACCGCTGCCCCACCCCGGGGCGACAAACCGGAGAGCGAACACGTGAACACCGGCGAAATGATGCGCATCCTCGACTCGATCGCCCGCGATCGGAACGTCGATCGTCAGCTGCTGATCTCGGACCTCGAGCAGGCGATGGTCAGCGCCTGCCGCAAGCACTACCAGACCCTCGACACCGAGGAGTTCGTCTGCACGATCGATCAGGCGACCGGTGAGATGAACCTCACCCGCCACGGCGAGCCCATGGAGATGGACCCCGAGGCGTTCGGACGCATCGCCGCCCAGACCTTCAAGCAGGTCATGATCCAGCGCTTCCGTGACGACGAGCGTGCGTCGCTGCTCGACGAATACTCCACACGCGTCGGCACCATCGTGACCGGCACCGCCCAGCGGTACGACCACGGGGCCCTGATCGTCCAGGTGGACCGCGCCGAGTGCGTCATGCTCCGCTCCGAGCAGATCCCCGGCGAGCAATTCAACCCGGGCGACCGCGTCCGCGCGATGATCCTCGACGTGAAGGACACGGGCAGCCAGGTCAAGATCTACCTCTCCCGCGCGCACCCGGACCTCATCAAGCGCCTCTTCGAGGTCGAGGTCCCCGAGGTCGCCGAACGGATCATCGAGGTCAAGGCGATGGCGCGCGAGGCGGGATTCCGCACCAAGATCGCCGTCTCCTCGATCGACTCGAAGGTGGACGCCGTCGGCGCCTGCGTCGGCGTCCGCGGGTCGCGCATCAAGAACATCGTGGATGAGCTCAACGGCGAGAAGATCGACATCGTCCGCTGGAACGAGTCCTCGCAGATCCTGATCGCCAACGCGCTCAAGCCCGCCGAGGTCGCCGAGATCTCGCTCTGCTTCGAACTCGGGCGCGCGACGGTGGTCGTCCGCGACGACCAGCTCTCGCTGGCGATCGGCAAGCGCGGGCAGAACGTGCGCCTCGCCGCCCGCCTGACCGGGTGGGACGTGGACATCCTCACGCCCGAGGAGTTCAACAAGGGCCTTGAGATCATGTCCGAGACGCTCGGCTCGATCGAGGGCATCACGGAAGAGCACATGGACCGCCTCGCGGCGTTGGGCATGGTCAGCGTGTTCGACGTCGAGGAAGTCGGCATCGAGGTGCTGATGACCGAGCTCGAGATCGACGAGCCCGCGGCGCTGCACGCGATCGACATCTGCTCGACGCGCGCTAAGGAAGTCGCCGAGCAGCAGCAGAAGGAAAAGGAAGAGGCCGCCCAGCGTCGCGCCGAGGAGCAGGCCGCCGCCGAGCGTCTGCTCTCGGGCGAGGCGATGCCCGACGACCCGGAGATGGCCGCCGCGGCGATCCTGGGCATGGGCGCCGCGCCCGCCGCTCCGACGAGCAACGCCTCGTCGGGCGACGACGCGGAGGATTCGGCCACCGAGCCCACGCAGGACGACGACGCGCGGGCGGCGGACATCCTCGGGGGCGGCAGCTAAGCACACACGACACGCGGGAACGACACGAGCACGCCGCACCGGCGGCGCACAGGCCGGACGCACAATCCGGCAGACCGACAGGAGCTACGTTTGGCACGACGGGTATTCGAGGTTGCGAAAGAGCTGGGCGTGAAGTCCAAGGCGGTGGTCGAGAAATGCCACGCCGAGGGCATCCCCGCGGACGTCATCAAGAACCACATGTCCACGGTGTCGGCGGGTCTCGAAGCGACCATCCGCGAGTGGTTCGCCTCGGAAGAGGGCGACCACACCGCCGTCGAGACCACCGAGAAGGTGGACATGGACAAGGTGCGCGAGACCCGGACGCGGGCGCGCAAGGCGAAGTCCGCCGAGGACGACGATGCGGACACAGGCGGATCGACCGCCGTCGCCGCGCCGCCAGCGGGCGTGAAGTCCGTACCGCCCGCTCCGAGCCAGCCATCGGTGAAGACGTCCGCGCCGCCGCCCCCCCCGCCGCCGAAGCAGGTCGCGTCCGCCCCCGCGAACGCGCCGACCGAGGCCCCGGACTCGGGCGACGCGCCGTCCGATGACGCGCCGGACGCCCCGACGCCGCCCAAGCCCGAGCCGACCGAACCGGCCAAGCCGGCGCCGATGAACGTGCCGACGCGCCCCAAGGTCGTCGCCCCCGCGGGCCCGCGCCTGGAAGAAATCAAGAAAGAGAAGATCAAGCTCTCGGGGCCGAAGGTCGTGCGCGTCGAAGCCGCCGAACAGATCGATCTCCCGCGCCCGCGCGCCCCGCGCGGGCCACGCCCCGGCGGGGGCATGGGCGGGCCCGGCATGGGCATGGGTGCCGGCGCGCCCGGCGGTCCCGACGGCGGACGCTCTCCGCGCGGGCGCAACGACCGCCGCCGCGGCGACGACGGCGGACGCCGTCGCGGTCGCGACTCGGGCGGCGGTGGTGAGGGCTTCACCCAGCAGGACCTCGCCGAACGCGAGGCACGCCTGCAGCGTTCGGGCGGCTACCTCAAGGCCCGACGCCAGCAACTCAAGCGCCAACAGTCCGCGAGCGATCGCCCGCAGAACGCCGCGCAGGGCGGCGGCACGGTCCAGATCGTGGCCCCGTTCACGATCAAGGACCTCTCCGCCGCGACCGGTGTGAAGGCCGCCGACATCGTCAAGAAGCTCTTCATGCAGGGCGTCATGGCGACCATCAACTCCGCGGTCGAGGTCGAGAAGGCCCAGGAAATCATGATGGACTGGGAAATCGAGCTCGAGGTGACCGAGGCCAAGAGCGCCGAGGAGAAGGTCGCCGAGCAGTTCGAGGACCGCGAGAAGATCGACGAACGACCCCGCGGCCCGATCGTCACCATCCTCGGACACGTGGACCACGGCAAGACATCGCTGCTGGACAAGATCCGCAACGCCAACGTCGCCGACGGCGAGGCCGGCGGCATCACACAGGCGACCAGCGCTTTCCGCGTGCCCGTGAAGATGGGCGACGACGAAAACCACGTCGTCTTCATCGACACCCCGGGCCACGAGGCGTTCACCGCGATGCGCGCCCGCGGCGCGAACGTAACGGACATCGTCGTGCTCGTCGTCGCCGCCGACGACGGCGTCATGCCCCAGACCAAGGAATCGATCTCCCACGCCAAGGCGGCCGGTGTGCCCATCATCGTGGCGCTCAACAAGATCGACAAGCCCGAGGCGACCGACGCGAACATCCAGAAGATCCTGGGTCAGCTCGCCGAGAACGACCTCAACCCCACCGACTGGGGCGGC
>JAUHXM010000062.1 GCA_030426605.1 Phycisphaerae bacterium
CTGCACGCGTTCCGCCGTCGCGGGCGCGACGGCCGACGACCGGTTGATCACACGAGAGACCGTTGCGATCGACACCGACGCGCGCCGGGCGACATCGTTAATAGACACCGCCCGCGCGGGCTTGCCGCCCCGACCGCCCGATCCGCTCTTGGCATCCGAAAGTCCCACGGGTAGCATCATATCGTGATGAAAACGTTTTCCAAGTTGAATCGCCCTGTGATGCCCTTCCTCCTCACCTCGCTCGGCATCGGACTCGCCGCCGCCGCGCCGGCGTGCCACGCCCTGCCGCGTGATGCCGCGTCGTACGTCATCGAGCCCGCGCCCGGCACGCCCATGCCGCCCTTCGAGTTCTCGGACGCCGACGAAGCGCTCCTCGACGAGGTGCAACGCGGGTGCTTCAACTACCTCTGGCACCACGCGTCGCCACACACGGGGATGGTCTACGACCGCACCAGCGCCGATCTCGTCTCCGTCGCCGGCGTCGGGTTCCAACTCAGCGCGATCCCCATCGGCGTCGAGCGCGGGTGGATCACACGCCAGCAAGGGCGCGAACGCGCCGAGCTCATCCTGCGCTCCCTGCTCGAACGCGAGACCAACCGGAAGTTCGGGCTCTTCTTCCACTTCCTCGACCCCCACGGCGACCCGCACCCCGAGGCATACGAGCACGTCGTCTCCACGATCGATTCCGCGCTGCTCTTCGCGGGCGTCATCACGGCGTCCGCGTACTTCGAGGGCGACATCGCGGCCCTCGGCGATGAGCTGATCGAGGGGGCCAACTGGGACGCGTTCCTCTACCGCGATGCCGGCCACCCCGCGTACCGCCGGTATGTCTCGCTCGGCTGGCGAGCCGCCGACAAGGCCGACCCGACCGGGCCGGGCCAACTGCTCAGCGCCACGTGGGCGGACGCCGGCGACGAGCACCGATTGGTCGCCTTTCTCGGGGTCTGTGCCCCGAACGAGGATCATCGTCTCCCCCCGGACGCGTATTACGCGCTGCGCCGCACGCTCGGCACGCACCCGGCGAGCGGCGAGCACGTGTGGCTCCCATATTCCGGCGCGCTCTTCACCGCGTTTTTCGCGCATTGCTGGATCGACTACCACGCGCTCGGGACCGACAACCCCGGCGCGCACGGGCAACCCGCTCGAGCACGCGTGAACTGGTGGGAGAACTCACGACGCGTCGCGGCCCTGCACCGCGGCGTCTGCCGCGCGAACCCGATGGGATTCAAAACCTTCGGCGAGCACGCCTGGGGGCTCAGCGCGTGCGACGGGCCCACGGGGTACATCGTCTCACAGATCAAGCCCGACGCCCTGCCCATGCCCGATGCCCGCCCGGATTGGGACATCCCGCCGGCCGACCACATCCGAACCGACCCGGTCTGGCACGGCGGCGTGCTCGCGCCGTACGCCGCGGGCTCGACCGTCGTCTTCGAGCCCGCGCCCGCGATCGCCGCGCTGCGCCACTACCGCTCACTGACCAACGCGGACGGCGATCCGCTCCTCTGGGAAGACCCGTCCACCGGCGGCTGGGGCTACTTCGACTCGTACACCCTCGACACCGAGACCGGCGAGCCATGGGTCGCCCACGACCGGGTCGCGATCGACCAGGGCCCGCTGTGCCTGCTGATCGAGAACGCACGGACCAGCTTTGTTTGGAACACGTTTGCGCAACACCCCGCCGTGCGCGATGGATTGGGCCGCCTGGGGCTCGAACGCGATCCCCCCGGGCGGTGACGCGAGATCCCGGTTTCCGTGTTGTGGGGTTGACACGGCGGGGACGACCCGTCATTCTGTAAACGCTTTCAGAGGGAACTGGCGGCGACCCGCCGAGTGTGCGGGCCCCGCACCAACATGATTTGTGGACATAGAGAGGGAGGTTCCAGATGCGTATTCGCGCTCTCGCACTCGCCGCGTCGGCCGGGATGACCTCGGCGGTCGTCGCGTCGCCCATCATTAACGGCGCTGTCATCAACGAACGGATCTTCAACGATGATCCGGGCTCGACCGTGACCACCGTCAACAACTTCGGCGCCGAGATCACCATCACCGATGCGCGCACCGGCGCCGGCGGGTTCGCGAACCTGCACAACTGGCGCGCCTCGGCCGACGGCGGCGCGACCGCCGCACAGTTCGCCAACGGCGACTCCTTCACCCTCTTCACCGACGTCACCATCTCCGGCGACGGCAACGGAGAGTCCGGCCTGAGCGTCGCCCCGTGGTGGAGCCCCGACGTTGACGGCCGCTTCAACATGCGCACCAGCGACGGCGAAGTCGCGGTCTTCGGCGGACGCCTGCCCTTCTACAGCTTCACCGCCACCCATGGCGTGCTGTACACCAAGGGCGACACCGTCACCCTCGGCGTGATCTACAACGCCAACGGAAACTCCGCCGGCGACCCCGCCACCATCGAGTACATCTACGACGACGGCACCGTCTACTCGAGCGGCGCACTCGCGTTCGACGAGGGCAACCCCGCCGAGCCGTACGGCACCTGGGGCATGCTCGACAACGCCCAAATCGGCGGGTACACGCAGGTCACCGGCGCGAACGCCACGCTCAGCACCACGTGGGGCAACATCACGTACACCCCCACACCCGCCAGCGCCGCGTTGCTCGGCCTCGGCGGCCTCGCCGCGGCCCGTCGCCGCCGCTGATCAGTCTTTCACAAAGCACCCGCCGCGTGCCCGCCCGAGCGGGCGGGCACGCGGATTCTCATCGACTCCCTCACGCGTCGCGCCGTGAACACCCACACGGCGCGGCGCGATTCTTCTCCGACAGGACGTACGGACCCAACGATGCACGAGAACCGGTACGGGCGATTCACGGACAACGGTCGGGCGTACCGGATCGAACGCCCGGACACACCCATGCCCTGGACGAACGTCGTCTCCAACGGGCGCTACGGGTTCGTCGTATCGCAGAACGGCGGCGGCTTCAGCTGGCTCGACCACTGCCAGCTCAACGTCATCACCCGCTGGCGCATGGACCTCGCACGCGACGACCAGGGGCGGTTCGTGTACGTCCGAGACCTCGACGCCCCGGGCGACGAGCCGGGCGCCGTCTGGTCGCTGAGCCCCAAGCCCTGCGACACCAGCTTCGACCACTACGCGTGCACGCACCGGCCCGGATCGACCACGTTCGAGACCGAACACCGCGGCGTGCGCGCCGAATGGACGCTCTGCGCCGCGCCCGAGGACACGGGCGAACTCTGGCGCGTCCGCCTGACCAACGCGTCCACCCGCACGCGCCGCCTGCGCCTCGCGAGCTGCCTCGAGTGGTGCTGCGGCACCGCGCCGGACATCAACCGCGAGTTCCACCGGCTCTTCTTCACGACGACGCACGACGAAGACCGCAACGCCGTTACGGCGATCAAGAACCTGTGGGAAGCCCCCTTCGGCACCTCCGACGACCACTGGAACCGCCCCTGGCCGCACACCGCCTGCGCCGGCGCCAGCGGGTTCGACGCGGGCACCCAGTTCGCGACGTCGGACAAGCGCGTCTTCTTCGGTCGCTACGGCTCACCCGCCTCGCCCGCGATGATGCGGGCGGACGCCGTCGAGAGCGCCGGCTTCGGGCGCTTCGGCGAGCCGATCGCCGCGGTCGGCGGCGAAGTCACCCTCGAGCCCGGCGCGAGCGCCACGCTCACCTTCGCCATCGCGATCGGCGACAACCAGAACCAAGCCCTCGCCCTGCTCGACAAGCTCACCGCGCCCGGCGCGTACGACGAAGCGCTCGCAGGCGCGGGCGCCGCGTGGGAGAAGCTCCTCGACGCGACCAGCGTCGAGTCCGACCGCTCAGACTTTGACCTGCTCAACGGCACCTGGCTCCCCTACCAGGCGATCTCCGGCCGGCTCTGGGGCCGCACGGGCTACTACCAGCAGTCCGGCGCGTTCGGGTTCCGAGATCAACTCCAGGACTCGCAGGTCTGGCTGCCCATCGACCCCGACCGCTGCGCCGAGCAGATCCTGCTGCACGCCGCCCACCAGTTCGCCGACGGCAGCGTCTACCACTGGTGGAACCCCGTCACCGAGACGGGCCTGCGCACCAAGTGCTCGGACGACTACCTCTGGCTCCCGTTCATCACGGGCGCGTACGTCCGCGAGACGGGCGACGCCGCGATCCTCGACCGCGTCGCGCGGTTCGTGGACGACGAAGCGGGCGCCACGATCCTGAACCACTGCAAGCGAGCGGTGGATCTGTCCCTGTCACGCTTCGGGCCCCAGGGCCTGCCCCTCATCGGCGACATGGACTGGAACGACGGGCTGTCCGCTGTCGGCGACGACGAGAACGGCGAGTCCGTCTGGCTCGCCATGTTCCTCGTCGAGGTCCTCGACCGCTTCGCCCGCCTGCTCGACATCGCGGGCGAGAACGCCGACACCTACCGCGCCAAACGGGCCGAGCTCATCGACACGATCAACGCCGTCGGATGGGACGGCGGCTGGTACCGGCGCGCCACGACCAAGAAGGGCGACTGGATCGGGTCCGCCGACTGCGTCGAGGGCCAGATCTTCCTCAACGCCCAGACGTGGTCCATCCTCACCGGCGTCGCGCCCGAGGACCGGGCGGACCGCGCGTGGGACGCCGTGCTTGAGAAGCTCGTCACGCCCTACGGCCCCCTGCTGCTCGCACCGGCGTACACCGTCCCGCAGACGGACATCGGGTACCTCTCGCGGTACGCCCCCGGCGCGCGCGAGAACGGCGGCGTCTACATGCACGCCGCCACCTGGGGGCTCGCCGCCGCGTGCAAACGCCGCGACCTCAACGCCGTTGAGACCATCCTCGATTCGATCTCGCCCCCCGTGCGCGCCGCGGACGCCGATGCCTATTGCGCCGAGCCCTACGTCCTCCCCGGCAACGTGGACGGCCCGCTCAGCGACATGCCCGGCCGCGCCGGGTGGACGTGGTACACCGGCAGCGCCGCGTGGCTCAACCGCGTCTGCCTCGAGTGGGTCGCGGGCATCCGCCCGGAATGGGGCGGCCTGCGCATCGACCCGTGCCCGCCCAAGAGCCTGGGGCGCGTCAGCGTGACGCGCACGTGGCGCGGGCGCCAGATCATCGTGCGCTTCGACGCCGCCGAGTTTGATCCATCCCTGCCCGCCGAGGTGCGCGTGAACGGCGCCCCCATCGCGGGCGGGCGTATCGTCGAGGGCGATCTCCCCGCGGCGGGCGTTGGGGCGCCCTTCGTGGTGGACGTCCGCTGGGGAGCAGCGGACGACGATCGCGTGCGGGGAGAGGTTCACGTCGGGACGCGCTCGCGCGTCCGTGAAGGGAGCTAAGCCGTGAGTCTTCGAAACCGAGAACCCAGAGGGTTCACACTGATCGAGCTTCTGGTCGTCATCGCGATCATCGCGCTGCTGATCGGCATCTTGCTGCCCGCATTGGGCAAGGCACGCAAAACCGCATGGGACGTCGTCTGCCAGAGCAACCTGCGCCAGATCGGGCTCGGGTACCAGATGTATCTCGATGACCAGAAGGACGGCCAGGAACGGCTTATCGATGTGTACGCCGGCGGTGAGTTCAACGGCGAACCGCTCCCCTTCGGCCGCCACTTCTGGCTGCCGATGATCACGCTCCGCGATTATCTCAACGGCGCCGACGAGACCGGGATCTACACCTGCCCCGCGGCGCGCGGCGGATCGTCCGTCGTCGAATGGGAATTGCGAAAGCGCAATGGGTTCTACCACTCATACGACCATGATCAGGACGGCGAGCTCAACTACAACGAGTATTGGTTCAGCGATCAGCGAACCATTCCCGACGCAAACGGCGCAATCACCTCCGGCATCTCGGGGCGGAAGGTCAACACTGTCCCGCACCTCGACGCGGCCGTGCTCGTGATGGACGCGATCGACTGGATCCCTCGGCACCGCAGCGACCCGAGAGACGAAGAAGCGAGCACGTTTGACAACGCCGCCGCCAGCAATGTCCTGTTTGGCGACATGCACATCGAGATGTTGATCGAGTTCGAGTACATCATCCCGGGTGATCAATACAATTCGGCTCCGAACTTCTGGAATTGGGGCAACTATTACCCCGATCCCTGATTGGAGCACCCCATGGGACTGCGCGAAGCAATCAACAACAAGCCGTGGCTCGGGTGGGCCGTCGCGGGACTCGCCATCGCGATTGGTGCGTTCGTGCTCATCCGCAACATGACCACCGAGGAACCCGACAGCGTCGAACGCCGCTCGCAGGAGGTCACCATCCGGTGCACCGAGACGGGCACCGAGTGGACCATGAACCGCGGCGAGTTCGAGCGTCTCCTCATGACCATCCCGGGGCAGATCGACCCGACCAAGGGCATCCCAAGCCCGTACGCCGAAGGCCGCCTCACGGGCGTGCTCGTGGACAAGGACGACTGGACCGAAGCAGTCGAACGCATCAACGCCGCGAAGCGCCAGTTCGGCGGCTGAGCACGCCCCACGTCCCCCGGGCATACTGACCCTCCCATGACCTCGCAGGCCCAGACGATCACGCGCCGCGCCGCCCTCGGGGCGCTCGGGGCCGCGGGGCTCGGGTTCGCGATCTTCGGACCCCGCCGCGCGGGCGACGCCCCGCCCGGGCGCGTCGTCATCGACTACTGGGAGAAGTGGACGGGCCAGGAAGGCGACGCGATGCGCCGCGTCATCGACGCCTTCAACCGCTCGCAGGACCGCGTCTGGGTGCGCTACTTCGCCCAGAGCGCGATCGACCAGAAAGCCCTCATCTCCATCGCCGGCGACGACCCCCCCGCCCTCGTCGGACTCTGGGACTTTGCCCTGCCAGCATTCGTGGAGAGCCGGGCGGTGATCCCGCTCGCCGACCTGGACGCCGAGTTCGGCGACGAGATTGCGCGCGACTTCGCCTCCCGCTACGGCGTGCCCGACTTCCGCCTGCGACGCGAGCAGTACACCGCGCCCGCGTGGGAGCTCATGCACCACGACGGCGTCATGGGCGGCGTCGTCAGCACCTGCTCGTCGATGGCGTACTACTACGACCGCGCCGCCTACCGCGACGCCGGGCTCGACCCGGACGCCCCGCCGCGCACGATCCGCGAGCTCGACGAGCACGCCGAACGCCTGACCGTCATGCGCGACGGCACCGTCGAGCGCGCGGGGTTCCTCCACCGCGAGCCGGGGTGGTGGAACTGGCTGTGGGGCTACTTCTTCGGCGGCACCCTCTACGACCGCGCCAAGGAGACCGCCCTCGCGTCGAGCGCCGAGAACGTGCGCGCCTACGAGTGGTTGCAGTCGTACCCCGAGAAGTACGGCACGCAGCGCCTCACCGCGTTCCAGTCCGGGTTCGGCGGGTACAACTCCGCCCAGCAGGCGATCCTGTCGGGCAAGGTCGCGAGCGTCCTGCACGGCCCCTTCCTCGTCAACGTCATCGACCGGTTCAAGCCCGGGATGGACTACGGCGCCGCGCCGTTCCCCGTCGCCGACGAGATCTACGACCCCGACCGCCCGATCGGGCTCGTCGAGGCGGACACCATCTGCGTCCCCCGGGGGTGCCCGCACCCCCGCGAGGCGTACGAGTTCCTGCTCTTCACGCAGCTGCCGCGCAACATCGAGGCGCTCGCGATCGACCACGCCAAGCCCACGCCCCTCGCGACGCCGTCGCCCGACTTTGCGCGCAGGCACCCGAACAAGGCGATCGCCGTCCACAACAAGCTGATGGCGAGCGATCGCGCGTTCCCCAAGCCCGAGACCCGCGCCTGGCCGCAGTTCGAGGCGGAGTTCAACGCCGAGATCACCACGATGTGGGAGCTCACCCGCCCCGCGGCGGACGTCCTCGCGGACATCGATGCGCGCGCCCAGCGCTTCATCGACATCGTCGTCGAACGCCGCGAGCGCCGGTACGGAGCCAAGTCGTGACGCGGCGTGTCCCCGAGTGGATGGTCGGGCTGGCGTTCGTGTCGCCCTGGCTCATCGGGTTTCTGGCGTTCATGGCGCTGCCGATCGGGATGAGCCTGTACTACTCGATGACGCAGTACACGATGCTCGAACCCCCGATCTGGGTGGGAATGGACAACTACACCGCCATGGCGGGCGACCGCGTGTTCTGGACCGTCATGAAGAACACGACGATCTACGCGCTCGTCGCGATCCCCCTCGGCACGATCATCGCCGTGATCCTCGCCGCGTTGCTCAGCGCCAAGGTGCGCTTCCAGTCCTTTTTCCGCGCGGCGGTCTTCGTCCCCACCATCGTCCCCCTCGTCGCGACGGCGATGGTCTGGATGTGGCTCTTCAACGGCGAGCTCGGGCTCATCAACATCGCGCTCGACGCCTGCTTCCGCCCCATCAACGCACTCTTCGGGACGGACCTCGCGGGGCCGAACTGGCTGGGCAGCGCCCAGTGGGTCATGCCCGCGCTCATCCTGATGAGCTTCTGGACCGTCGGGCAGGCGGTCGTGATCTACATCGCCGCGCTCAAGGACGTCCCCGAGGTGCTCTACGAGGCCGCAGAGATTGACGGCATCGGCGTCGTGGGCAAGTTCGTGCACGTCACGCTGCCCATGATCTCGCCCGTGATCCTGTTCAACGTCATCATCGGGATCATCAACACGTGGCAGATCTTCGCGGTGCCCTACATCATGCTGGGGACCACCGGGGCCGCCAAGCGGTCTGGGTACTTCTACACCATGTACCTCTACGACAAAGCGTTCCCGTTCGGCGAGATGGGCTACGCCAGCGCCCTGGCGTGGGTCCAGCTCATGATCATCCTCGCCCTCACGGGACTGACGTTCGTGGTCAGCAAGAAGTTCGTCTACTACCGGGCCGCCTGAATGCGAAACCGTCCGCCCAAGCCCGGTGCCCGCGTCGCGATCTACCTCGCACTCAGCGCCGTGAGCGCGCTCTTCCTGCTGCCCCTCGTCTGGATGGTCTCAACGTCCATCAAGCCCGTCGAGCAGACGATGCAGGCGTCGCCGAGCCTCCTCCCCGAGGTGACGGCGGCGATGGTCCTCAACGATCTGCGCGCCAAACGCGACATCCTTGCCGCAGAAGGCACGAACAACGCATCCCTCGCCACACTCGACGAACGGATCGAGTCGTGGCGAGCAACCGCCGCCACGGAACGCGAGATCGAGGAAGCGCGGCGTTCCCTCCGCCGGCTCGAAGCCGACAACGACCCGGACGCCCCGGCGATCGACGCCCTCCGCGCGCGCATCCGCGACATGGAAACCGAGGTCGACGACGCCCTCGACAGCGTCCCCGGGCTCGCGCTCCTGCTCCGCCAGGCGAGCGACAACTACGCCGGCCGCACCGGGCCCGACGGCGAGGTCGTCGTGCAGGGCGTCCTCAACGACCCCGTCATCGACTTCATGCTCTACCTCCGCAACACGCTCATCGTCGTGTGCCTGAGCATCGTGGGGATGGTCTTCTCGAGCTCGCTCGTCGCGTACGGGTTTGCGCGCGTGAAGTGGCGCGGTCGCGGCGTCCTCTTCGCGATCGTCCTCGCAACGATGATGATCCCGTTCCCCGTGATCATGGGCCCGCTGTTCATCCTCTTCAAAGAACTGGGGTGGATCGGGACGTTCAAGCCCCTCTGGGTGCCCGCGTGGTTCGGGAGCGCGTTCAACATCTTCCTGCTGCGCCAGTTCTACATGGGCATCCCCAGGGAACTCGACGAAGCGGCCCGCATCGATGGGTGCACGCACTGGGGTGTCTATTGGCGGATCATCCTCCCGCTGAGCCGCCCGGCACTCGCGGTGGTCGCGCTCTTCCACTTCCTGTTCGTCTGGAACGACTTCCTGGGCCCCCTGATCTTCCTGCGCGACCGCGACCAGTTCACACTCGCGCTGGGGCTCCAGCTGTACCAATCGCAGGCGGGCAACGTCCCCTGGAACCTGCTGATGGCGGCCAGCACGATGGTCCTCGTGCCCGTGCTGGCGGTCTTCCTGCTCGCCCAGAGCGCTTTCATCGACGGCATCGCGACGAGCGGGCTGAAGGAATGACGCCGACCGGGCGTCAAAGGGGTTGAACATCATGCCGGAATCGGCATTCTGGTATTGACACGGGGCGGGCGTCCCATCACAATGTAAGGGTTTACAGAGGGATCCCGACACGGTCCGTTCGGCACGTGTTCGGAGCACACATCCACGATCTGAAGGGAGATCGATCATGATCCGTACCGCGTTGCTTGCCGGCGTCGCGTGCCTGGCCGCCGCCGCCGGGGTCGCCGCTGCCGACGGTGCCGACAACACCGTCACCAACCCGAGCTTCGAGAACGCCGACCCGTTCTTCCCGAGCGAGCCGGAGGGCTGGGCCGGGATCGCCGTGGGCAGCCCGGGGTGGAACTCCGACTTTGCGCGCACGGGCACCATGTCGCTCGCCCTCGGGCCCGCCTCGACCGGCACCTTCACGGGCTGGACCACCAACCTCGTCGACCCGTTCGACCCCAACGGCGACACCTACGACCCGCGCTACGAGTTCCGCGGCGGCGACCTCTACGTCTCGGGCTGGTACCTCATCCCCGACGAGGACCCCCTCGCTCCTGGGGGCGTCGGCGCCCCGCTCGACCTTGTCACGATCAAGATCGAGTTCCGCCGCGAGAACCCGAACAACTCCATCTACCAGGCCTTCGAGCTCACGCCGATCCCGGTCTCGACGACCGGCGGCACCTGGGTCTTCTACGAAGAGACCTTCCCCGACGCCATGATCTCGGGCGACTTCCCGCCCTTCCCCGTGCGCGTCACGATCCTCCCGTTCCGCTTCGACCTGGGCGGCGGGCAGCAGGGCACCATCTACTGGGACGACCTGTGCGTCTACCAGCTCGCCGCCTGCTTCTGCGACACCGACGGCAGCGGCACCCTCAACATCGATGACATCGACATGTTCGTCGCCGACTTCCTCGCGTCCGACCTCGCGGCGGACTGCGACGGCAACGGCTCCCTGAACATCGACGACATCGACTGCTTCGTCTCCTGCTTCCTCGCGGGCTGCCCGTAAGCACGGGTGACGACACTGGCAACTCGCAGGGCCGACCGAGATCCTCGGTCGGCCCTGTTCTTTTTTCGCTGCCCGGGCGGTCGGACGCGCGGGTCGCCGCGTCGGTCCGAAGGAAATGGGCGTAACAGGACTCGAACCTGTGACCTCTGCTATGTGACAGCAGCGCTCTAGCCAACTGAGCTATACGCCCCGGAGCAACCATCCTAGCACGCAACCAGACGGGTCATCCACGCCGGTCAGCCCGGGCGGTCGTACCCGAGCCACGCCGCCGCCTGCCATGCCGGCTCGGACCACGGGCCCGCGCGCACCACGCGCAGCAGCGCCTCGCGGGCCTCATCCGTCTGGGGCGGGCACGCGCCGTGCTCGGCCTTGTACTGCTCCAGGTGCATGCGGGCGGTGTCCGCCCCCTCGGCGAACCGGGCCCGGGCGGGCTCGTCCACCCAGCGCAGCGCCGTCGCGAACCGCTCGGCGGTCGGCATCTCGTGGTCCATGCCCGGGTAGTCGTCGAGCACCACCTGCAGCCCGTCCTCGACGAACATCCGCGTCCGCTCGCGCATCTCGAACGCGTTGAAGTCCTTGTCGCCCGTGATCCCGCGCATGCGCCGCTCCTTGAGGATCGCCAGACGCTCACGCCGCGCCACGGGCAGCTGCTGGGGGATGTACTTGCCGTCGTCCATCCGAACGACGTGCCAGGAGTTCATGCCCACGATGGGCACCGCGCCGGCGAACACCTCCGGGAACGAGCACAGCAGGATGGACGAGATCCGCCCGCCCCCGGACATGCCGGTGACGTACACCCGTGCATCGTCCACGAAGTGCGCCCGGCGGACGCTCTCGAGCGCGTCGAACGAGACCTGCAGCCGGTCCAAGATCTCGCGGTCGTTGCCGTTGTTGCGCGCGCCGACGAGGATGAGCCCAAGCTCGTCGAGCACGGGCCCGAAGAGGGTTTCGAGGTTGCGCATCCACGTATCCGGGCGCGGCGAGATCCAGACGAGCACCCCCGACGGCGTTGTCGGGTCGTACCCAGCGGGCAGGCGGACCTCGAAGTGCTCGTCCGTCAGCACCCGCCCCATCGGGGGAAGCCCGACGGACCCCCTGCTCCGACCGGGCCCGAGGTACCGCTGCGTCGTGACGGCGTCGGTCATCAGCACCCGCCCGGGCCAGTTGACCATCTCGCCGCCGGTCGGGATGGGCGCGCCCCAGTTGATCATGAGATCGCCGATGCCGCGCGCATCGAGGAGCGCGGGCTCGAGATCGTCGCGGTCGAGCGAGCGGGCGACCAGATCAGGCCCGACCCACCGGAGCTCGGTCCGCTCGGTGCCCGTGCGTCCGATGAGGTGCACGACGCCGACGAGTTCGCCGGTGTCGATGAGCTCGGGATCGCCCTCGAACCGCGCGGCGGCCCTTCGCAAGCGCGCAATCTCGCGCGTGTCGAGGTCGGCCAGGATGCCCGAGAGCCGGTCGAGCATGGGCGCGTTCTCGGGGCGGTCGGCGGGGAGATCGTCGCCCGCGGTGACCACCGCCTGGCGCGCGGGACGGCCGTCGGCCTCGAAGAGATCCGTCGGGCGAGCGCCGAGGGCGCTCGGGATCATCGTCAGGCAGGCGGCGGTGCCGGTGAGCCAGTGTCGTGCTCGGTTCATGCGTCCCTCCCCGTGGTTGGGGTCCGATACGGGCCGGACCCGGGCCGGGTCCGCCGACGATTCCCGGCCGACAATCGCGTTCCGGGCTCAGGTGGGCGGCGGGCTTGACCGATCCGCGGGTCGGACTACGCTTTCGTCCCGCCGAGCAATCGGCGGTTCGGTCCCCTGTAGCTCAATCGGTAGAGCGAGCGGCTGTTAACCGCTAGGTTGCTGGTTCGAGTCCAGCCGGGGGAGCTTTCGACGCCACGATGCGGGGGTTGCCCGCGGTTGTGGGTCCTGCCCGCTCCCTTTAGACTCCAGATTGATACCGCCCGCGGTGTGCGGGGATGCTGCCGCACCGATCGGGCCTGTCGCCGGCACGGAGGCGCTGTGACACACGCGACCATTACCCCCGCGCCGCCGCCCCAGACCACCTCCCAAACCCCGCCCACGCCCGCGCCGACGCCCGTTGGGCGCGGCGACTCGGCGGCGTATCTGACGGACCTCTACGCCGGGCTCGGGTCGCAGAAGAACGACTTCCGCAATTACAACCTCAACCGCCTGATCGCCGCGCTCGTGGAGGGCGACTCGGTCCTGGACATTGGGTGCGGGTCCGGTGCCCTGATCACGGTGCTGCACCGGATGGGCAAGGACGCGTCGGGCATCGAGCCCAACCAGAGCCTGATCGACGTGGCGCTGGAACGCGACCCCGGGCTGCACCTCTACCGCGCGTCGGGCGACGCGGTGGACGCGCTGGGCCAGCGGTTCGACACGATCACGATCATCGACGTGCTCGAGCACATCGAGGACGACGCCGACCAGGTTGCGCGCATGCGGCGTGCCCTCGTGCCCGGGGGGCAGCTCATCGTGCTCGTCCCCGCGTTCCAGTTCCTGTTCGGCAAGCGCGACGTCTCGGCGGGTCACTACCGGCGCTATTCCAAACGCCGGCTCGTCCGCCTGCTCGAGGGCGCGGGGTTCGAGGTCGAGCGGTCGCGCCACTGGAACGCGATCGGGTTCCTGCCCTACCTGTTCGCCGAGCGGATCCTGCGCATGCAGCTCAAGGGCGACATCCGCACCGAGCGTGCCAAGGGGCCGTTCAAGCGGGCGGTCGTCGGGCTGCTGCACGCCTGGTACCGCAAGGTCGAGAACAACCTCGATTTTCGGTTCGGGCTGTCGGTGATCGTCTCGGCCCGCTCGCCCAAGGGCGATCACCCGGACGCGCCGGAGATCCACACGCGCCCGCTCAACCCCGCCGCCGGCGGGCACCGAGCAGGCTGACCGTGGCGATCCCGACCGCGGGCACGCCCGGCGCGGGAACGACGCTCCACGTGATCCGCAGCTCGTCTGTCAGCCCGAACGAATCCGTGTCGAGCAACGTGGTGTCCCACGCGTGGAGCGCTTGCCACTCGAAGGTGAAGATATCCGGGCCGCCGAACGATTCGCGCTTGGTCACGCGCACGGGCCCGAACTCCTGGCGGAAGACCTCGTTGTCCACGTCCACGCGGGCGATCTCCATCACGATGCCCGCCCCTGAGAGCTGCTGATCGATGAACTCTCCGCCCGTCGCGATCTCGGCGGTGCCCCCGGTCGCGAGCGGGTTGAACGCGACGTCGTCGCCGACTCCGCCGAAGTTGCCGATTCCGTCGGGGTTCTCTCCTCGGTGGAGTTCTTGCTCGCGTTGCTGCTCCATCGCCTCGGCGAACTTCCGCTTGTGCACGCGCAGGGGCTCGTACAGCTCGATCGCGTCCTCCCAGAAGACGCGGTAGGCGTCCACGCTGGGGAGCGTGAGCGTGACGAGCGAGCCGTCGGTCTGAAGCTCGAACCGAGTCTCGTAGACCAGATCCGCGTGAACAAGCGTGGACGCGCCGCAGAGCAGGGCGGCCGCCGCGAACGGTCGGGTTGCGTGTGCCATGATGTCTTCCCCCTTGAGTCTCTCGTGCCCGCGCGGGCATCGCGCGACCCTACCAGAGACCCGCCCCGAACTCAAGCATCATGGCTCATCCCGGCCCGGGATAGACCGTCGGGGCCCCGGGCCCGACGGGCAATCCGAGCGCGAACACCCAGACATAGAACAGGATCACCCACCCGATCAGGAACGCAACCGAGTAGGGCAGCATCGTCGAGATCATGGTCCCGATGCCCAAGTCCTTCTTGTAGCGCGTCGCGACGGCGAGGATCAGCCCGAAGTAGCTCATCATCGGCGTGATGATGTTCGTCGTGGAGTCCCCGATGCGGTACGCCGCCTGGATGACCTCGGGCGAGTACCCGATCGTCATCAGCATCGGCACGAAGATCGGGGCCGTCACCGCCCACTGGGCGCTCGCGGACCCGAGCATCAGGTTCACCACGCAGCACATCAGGATGAACGGGATGAAGACCAGCGGGTTGTCGAGGTTCAGCGCGACGAGCGCGTCCGCCCCGAGCACCGCCAGGATCTGCCCGAGCCCGGAGTACCCGAAGTACGCGACGAACTGAGCCGCGAAGAAGACGAGCACGATGTACAGCCCCATCGAGCGCATCGCGCCCGCCATCGCGTCGATGACGTCCACGTCGTTCTTCATGGTGCCCACGACCCTGCCGTAGACGAACCCGGGGACGACGAAGAAGACGACGATCAGCGTCACGACGCTCCGGAGCAGCGGGCGGAACGCCTCGGGCCCCACCGCTGCGGGGTCCGGGTTGCGCAGCACCCCCCACCCCGGCAACCACCCGAACGCGCCGGACATGAACCCCGGTCCCGCGAGGACCACGATCCCGAGCGACACCACGGCCACACTCAGCAGCGCCCACAGCAGCCCACGCTTCTCACGCTTCGTCACCGGCTCCATCGCCGCGCGCTCTTCGAGGTCTTCGGACGCTTCATCATCCGAGTACGGCCCCAGCTGGGGCTCGACGATCTTCGCCGTCACGAACCACCCGACCGCCGTGATCAGGAACGTGCTGGCGATCATGAAGTACCAGTTGACCGCGGGGTGCACCTCGTACGCCGGGTCGATGAGCTGGGCGGCCTCCTCCGTGATGCCCGCGAGCAGCGGGTCCACGGTGCCGATGAGCAGGTTCGCCGAGTACCCGCCCGAGACGCCCGCGAACGCCGCGGCCATCCCCGCGAGCGGATGCCGACCCAGCGAGTGGTAGATCGCCATCGCCAGCGGGATGAGCACGACGTATCCCATCTCGCTCGCCGTGTTGCTGATCACGCCCGCGAACACGACCACGAGCGTGACGAGGTTCTTGGGCGCCCCGAGCACCAGCAGACGCACCGCGGCGGTCAGCAGGCCGGACCGCTCGGCCACCCCCACGCCCAGCAGCGAGACCAGCACCGTCCCCAGCGGGACGAAGCCGGTGAAGTTGCTCACCATGTTTTCGCTCATCCAGCGGATGCCCTCGCCGGTGAGGAGGCTCTGGACCTCGAACATCTGCCCCTCGTTGCCCGGGCGCGGGTCCTCGACGCTGAGCCCGGCCCACGCCGCGATCGCCGAGACCACCACCGCCAGCAGGGCGAACAGGGCGAAGAGCGTGACGGGGTGGGGCAACAGGTTGCCCAGCCACTCGACGACGGTCAGCAGGCGGCTGATCGCCCCGGAGGGCTTGCCGTCGGGGCCGGGTCGCTTGGGGTTGCGGGGGTCGGGGGGCGTCTCGGGCATGCGGCGATGCTACCCGAGGGCCCGCCCCACGACGCCGCCCGACCCCGATGGACGACGCCCGGAGCCCGGCCTAGCCTTCTCGTCCCACCTCAGGAGTTCCGCGATGAAGAAGGACACCCACCCCGAGTACTACCCCTCGTGCAAGGTGTACCACAACGGCGAGGTCGTCATGACCGTCGGGGCCACCGTGCCCGAGCTGAAGGTGGAAGTCTGGTCGGGCTCGCACCCGTTCTTCACCGGCAAGTCGGCGTTCGTGGACGCCGCGGGCCGCGTCGAGAAGTTCCAGAAGAAGTTCGCCGGCAACTACTTCAAGAGCAAGAAGAAGTAACCGCCGCGTCCGGCCCGATACCCTCCGGGCATGGCTTCCAAATCCACATACCCCGTCGCGCTGCTGATCCTCGCCCTCGTGGGAGGCGGCGTCGGTCTGCTCATAGGCCGCTCGCGCGCCCCGAGTCCCGCGCCCATCCCGCGTGATGCGGCACCGCCCGCGCCCGTCGCGGACGACACCAGCGCGGCCGACAACCCCTACGCCCGGTTCGCGATCGCCGACTTCGAGCTGACCAACCAGGACGGGCAGCCCGTGACGCACGCCGCGTTCGAGGGCGAGGTCACGGTCCTCACCTTCTTCTTCGCGTCCTGCCCGGACCCGTGCCCCGCGATCCAGCGCGTGATGGCGGACGTTCAGCGCCGGACCTCGGGCGTGCGGCTGATGTCCGTCTCCGTGGACGGCACGCACGACACGCCCGAGCGCATCCGCAACTACGCCCTCGGGTACGACGCCGACTTCGACCGGTGGACCTTCGCGACGGGCGAGCCTCGGAAAGTCGGCGAGCTCGTCCGCGACTCGCTGAGCTTCAACCTCACCGACCGCGACGACCTGACCGTCACCCGCCCGGACGGCACGACGCGTGCCCAGATCCTGCACCCGACGCGCCTGATCCTGGTCGGACCGGACCGCAAGGTCATCGGGTTGTATCCATACAACGATGCGGAATCGGTGGACAGGCTCGTCGCGGACGCGAACGCCGCGGCGGGCTGACCCTCAGTCCTGCGCCTCGGTCGGCGTCTCGCCCTCGAGCTGCTCGGTCGTCGCCCGCCGGCGGGCGCGCAGGTCCTCGATGTCCAGCGGTTCGGCGCCCTCGGGCAACACCTCGAACTCAATGTGAAAGTGGATCGGCTCGAGGAACGTGCCGGGCAGGTCGGACTGCCACGGGTCGCTCATGTGGCGCAGGACGGGGTACGCGAACGCCGCGTCGAGGGTGACGGTGCCGTCCTCCTCGCGCACGATCGAGACCGACCCGAGCGAGCCTTCCTCGCCCGAAAGCCCGCCGGCGCGGGTGTCCTCGCCCGGTCGGATGCGATCGTTCAGGGTTTCATCGGGGTCCACCGTGGTGAACTGGTCGCGCGCCGAGCCGGGCAAGCCGCACGATTCGAGATCGTCGATCGCGTACTTGAGGTGCTGCACCGTGGTTTCGGGGTGCACGTCAACGGGCTGGTTGAACGCGATGTTGCTCATGCGGACGCGGACGCGCCCGTCCGCCCCGAGCCCTCGGAAGAAGGGCTTGGGGGCATCGATCTTGTAGAACCCCACGCGCACGACCGCGCCGTGCGGGTGCCCGGCACTCTTGACCACGCGCGAGCCCCCCACCGCGACGTAGCACGAGACGTTCTCGCCCAGCGGCTCGCGCTGGGCATCCACGCCGTAGCGGCGTTCGCCCTCCAGCTCGACCCGCGATCCGTCCGTCGTCTCCCACGACATCTCGACGCGGGGCACCTGCTCGGGATCGACCAGCAGCAACGCCGGGCGGGCCGGCTCGATCTGCTCGGCCGGGGCGATTTGCCCGACGCAAGGGCCCGCGAAGGCCGCGGACAGAACCACGGGCATCCCGACGTGTCTCAAGGTCTTCATGAGCAACCCTACGGCCTCCGAGCCGCCCGGCGGGCGGGCAGCGTCAAGCTGGGTAAACGGGGCTGATGGCCCATCCCACGCTGGAACCTCGTCGTACGCCCGTTCGTATGGTAGAGTCTTCAACGGTGACCCCGCCGGTTCAGGTGGGGGCAGCCGCGCTCATCGATCGAGAGAGTCGAACCCAACCCGGAGCTGCCTGTGAACCTGTCCCCCCCCCGGACCCCGAGGGTCCTGACGATCGTTGCCTGTGCTTCGCTGACCCTCGCCGCGGGCCTTGCTGGCGCACACGACGAGGACTGGCGCAAGCTGCTCGACAAGATCGGCCCGGTCGAGGGTCCGATCTGGACGCTCGGCGACCCGGTCGCCCGCGACGGCGCGTTCGACTCCTCCGGCGTCACCTGCCTCGCGCACATCCCGCCCAACAACTTCCCGGGCTCGACCGAAGCCCAGGACTGCTGGGGCTACGTCTCCCCATCCGGGCGGGAGTACGCGATCCTCTGCCTGTCCAACGGCTTCGGGTTCGTCGAGATCACCGACCCCGTGAACCCGGTCATCATCGAGTTCATCAGCGGCGCGGTCTCCGGGTGGCATGACGTCAAGGTCATCGGCACGTACGCCTACGGCGTCTCGGAGGGCGGCTTCGGCACGCAGGTCATGGACCTCTCGGACATCGACAACGGCAACGTCACCCTCATCCGCAACGCCCAGAACGGCGGGCACTCGACATCGCACAACATCATCGCCAACGAAGAGGCCGGCACGCTCTGGATCTGCGGCGCGAACATCGGCTCGGGCGGGCTCGTCCACATGGACCTCACGAACCCGACCAACCCCGTCCCCTCGGGCGGGTTCACCCAGGACGGGTACACCCACGACGCCCAGGTTGTGTCGTACAAGGCGAGTGACCCCGACGGCGCGCAGTACGGCGGGCGCGAGATCGCCTTCTGCGCCAACGAGGACACCGTCACCATCGCCGACGTCACCAACCCCGCGAGCACTACGCAGATCGCCCGCCGCACCTACTCGGGCTCGGCGTACACCCACCAGCTCTGGCTGAACGAGGACCGCACCCTCCTCTACATGAACGATGAGCTCGACGAGCAGTTCGGGACCGTCTCGACCACCACCACCCGCATCTTCGATGTCTCCAACCTCGACAACCCCGTCCTCGT
>JAUHXM010000153.1 GCA_030426605.1 Phycisphaerae bacterium
TCGAACGCGACCGTGACGGTGACCAACCCCGGTCAGGGGACCGAGTTCGCCGCCATCAGCGAGGTGTACTACAGCGTGGTGCCCGCCCCGGCAAGCGCGGCTGGTCTGGGCATCGCCGGCCTCGTGGCGCTGCGCCGTCGGCGCTGATTCGTTCGCGATCGAGACACTGAACACAACCCCGCGCCGCCGCGGGGTTTTTCCATCTCGGCGCCTCGGCCCGTTTCGACCGATCCGAAGCAGTACGATGTGTGCACGCAGCACGCACGGTGAAGAGCGCTGCCGCGTTCGGTGAGCTCAGACGCGCACGAGGACAGGGAGAATCTGATGAGCAGAGCGGTCTCGGCGGCATGGGGAATGGTTTTGTTGCTTGTCGCGGCTTCGCCCACGGCGATGTCCTGGTCCGCGAGCGAGGTCATCGACGCCGAAACGCACGCCTTCGCGGAGGCTCGGCAGGCGATCGATCAGGTCGAAGATGCTGAGAAGAGGGACCGGATGCTCCGCGATCTCGCGCGGGCGCAGGCCGAAGCAGGAGACGAGTCGGCGGCGCAGACCGCGCTGGCAATTTCAGATGCACAGGATCGTTACTGGCGACTCGACGATGTCGCGGAAGCGCAGGTGGCCGCCGGGCAGCTCGCGCTGGCGATGAAGACCGCTCAAGCGATTGACGATCCGGATGAACGGGACAGGACATACCACACGATCGCCTACCAGCAGGGGCTGGGAGGGGACTTTGAAGGCGCGATACGAACCATCGATCGGATCCAGTCAGAGGTGAGCCGCGCGCGGGCTGTCGCGGCGTTTGCGAAAACGCAGGTGCTCGCGGGCGACATCGACGCGGCGATGGAGACGCTCGCGGATCGTCAGGGTGTTACGCCCGGGGGCGAGGCGCTCGTGTACGAAGCAATCGCGCAGGCGCACGCCGAAGTGGGGGATCTCGCCGCCGCATCAACCACTGCGCAAGCGATGCGGCGCATCATGGACAGGGCGCCCGACGAGAAGTCGCGATCGGATATCGCGGAGCGCGTCGTCGTTGCGCTGACATCGGCGGGTCACATCGAGGAAGCCCTCGAACTCGCCGAGAGTCTCCCGGAGGGATGGTCGAAACGGCGATCCCTGACGACCTGCGCGAAGGCGCAGGCCCGGGCGGGCGATGTCGAGGCCGCGGTCGCGACGGCGCAGCGGATCGACGGTCAGTACTCGGCGTACGACGCGCTGCGCGACATCGCCTTGACGCGATTGGAGGATGGCCACGCGGACGGGGCGGTGTCGGTCATCATGACGATCCCGGACCTCATGGTGCGCACACGCGACTTGCAAATCATCGCGCAGCGTCAGGCGGAGGCGGGCGACATCGACGGCGCGTTGGCCACGGTCGACCGGATAGGCAGGGGGGCAATGCTGCTTTCCCGACTCGGGCCGGCGCTGGCGGACATCGCGGTGGCGCAGGCACAAGCGGGGCGTCCCGAAGATGCGGGGAACATATTTTATCTCGCGAATCAGTTTGTGAACGACATCAGGCCGCCGTACTCCCGCGCGACCGAAATCGGGTATCTCGTGGAAACGCTCGCGAAGGCGAGCGACCCCGCGGAGGCGGGCGAGGTCGCCGAGGCGCAGACGATCGCCGAGGAACGCGCCGAAGCGTACATCGGTTTGGCGCGCGGCCTCCATCGGCGGATGAATCTGGCGACGCCGATTCCGTTCCCGGTGTCGGGGCCGTCGCTGGAGTCCGCCCCGGGGAAGATGAACCTGCACGAGTTCACCGACCTGGACACCGGGGAGCAACTCGGTGTGGTTCGGGAGAAACTCCGCGCGGTCTTCGCGTTGCTCCAGGCGCCCGATGTCCAGGGCAGGCCCAAGCCCGCAGCGCTCCGGGAGTCGCATCTGAAAGCGTACGAACTGCTTCAGGCGTACTTCACGAAGCCTCGCGAGGACAACGAGATCGCGCCGCAATTGCAGTTCCTGATGGCGATGCAGTCGGTCCACCGTGAGCAGGACGCCTACGCGGATGTGGATCGCGTGGTGCTGGCGCTTGTTGATCGTCTCCAACTCCAGTTGGCGCAGGCGGCGCGGGACGCGCCGCCGAGCGACCGACCGTCGCGATGATCGCGCGCGTTCCAATCTTGGTCAGCTCATCCGAGTGCGCACGCAGAAACCTTCGATAGCATGGTTAGTGATATCGCGGTGACGAGGACAACGAGACAGAACAGGGCGACGCAGACTGACGACCGCTTCGCGGCCAGCGCTGATCGTCTGGCTGTCGGAGGATGCTCACGACGCTCGGCGCCACCAGATTACTACGACCCTCAGTTCGTCTCCCAACTCTTTGACGAGATGGCACGAACCTATGGCTTTGTCAACCTCGTGTCTTCGTTCGGCTTCGCGCGCAGGTGGCGTCGCCAATGCGCCCGGGCGGTCGCTGTGCCGACCGGGGCGCGGATCCTTGATCTGATGACTGGCATGGCCGAGTTATGTCACGAAATTCTGCCCATCGTCGGCGACACAGGCCGTGTCACTGCTCTCGATATCTCGCCCGAGATGTGTCGACACGCTCGCGAACGGTCCTCGTTCTGGACTACACGCGGCCGGTGCTGCGTTGATGTGGTTCAGGCGAATGCGCTTGACTGCCCACTCGACGAAGGATCCTTCGACTTCGTCCTTTCGTCTTTCGGCCTCAAGACCTTTGCGCCGCCGCAGATCGAGATTCTCGCACGCGAGATCGCGCGCGTTCTTCGTCCGGGCGGCCAATTCTCTCTGCTTGAGATTTCCGTGCCACCCTCGCGAGTGCTTGCCGTCCCTTATCTGTTCTATCTGCACCGTGTCATACCGTTGATCGGACGACTGTTTCTCGGCAATCCCGAGAATTATCGCATGCTGGGGATCTACACAAACGCCTTTGGCAACTGCTGCACAGCCCTCGACGCGTTCGAGGCCGCTGGACTGCGCACGAGCATGAAGTCGTATTTCTTTGGCTGTGCCACAGCGCTGGTCGGCCACAAGCCCGATGTTCCAAAGGGCTAGCGTGAGTTCCAAAATTAGGGCTGTGGGACACAGATCAGGACGCGCCGCCGCTCGCCGAAGCGGTCGCCAAGCTCCCGTCCTACGGCGTGACCGTGGCGGCAAAAGACGCACACGTGCGCTCACAAGAATTGGTCTCAGGCGGTCCCTCGCTGTCGCGGGGTGTCACGAAAACGTCGAGCGTTGAACGCTCGAAAGTGCCTGAAAATGAAGGGTTTTCTAGCGTCTCGGGGCGTCAGAGTGTGACACCGAAAGACACCGAACAGAAATGGAGCCGGGGGGAATCGAACCCCCGTCCCGATGCAGTCTGCGCATCGCCTCTACGCGTGTAGTCGTCGATTTGATCTCGGCCTTGCGTCCGCCGACGACGGCGTCCCAGCGTGGCCATGAACCCGGTGGTTTCTCGCGCTTTCATCCCCGGGGTCGCCGGATGTGCGCCAGCCCGCTGTCGTCGATCCCCGCCCTAGCGGGCGTGTGGCGGGGATCGCGCTGCTGAAATCTCAGGCAG
>JAUHXM010000154.1 GCA_030426605.1 Phycisphaerae bacterium
CCCGGACATCAGCCCGCGGGCTTCCGGGTTCATGAGCGCCGTCCCCCCGAACGCGCCGTCCACGTGCAGCCAGAGCCCCTCGTCCGCCGCGACGTCCGCGATCGCGTCTATCGGATCGAACGCGCCCATCACTGTCGTGCCGCTGGTCGCGATGACCATCATCGGCCGCGCCCCCTCGTCACGGTCGCGACGGACGGCGTCGCGCAGCGCATCGGGCAACATCCGACCATCGCGGTCCACCTCGACGGGGCGGACCGCGGACCGCCCAACGCCGATCATGTTCGCGTTCTTGGTGATCGAGTAGTGACTCTCGGCGGACGTGTAGATGAACCGTCCGCGTCCGTCAAAACCGCCCTCTCGCGTGCCCGGAACACGCTCGTTCCGCCCCACGATCATGCACGCCAGGTTGGACAGCGACCCCCCAGGCGTGAACATGCCGTCACCGCCCGTCATGCCAGATTTCTCGAGCATGCTCAGCAGCACCGCCCGCTCGACCAGCACCTGCGGGCCCGCGGCTTTGTATGTGTACATCGAGGTGTTGAGGACCGACGCGATCATGTCCGCCACCGTCGAGACACGCTCGCGCCCGCCGAAGAGTTGGTTGGCGAACCGGGAGCCCGCCGCTTGCGGCGTCGCCCGCACGATCTGTCGCAAACGCTCGAGCGCCCCGTCCTCTCCAACGCCCGAACGCGGGAGATCGATCGGCAGGGTCGCGATCGCCTCTTCGATGCTGATCGGAATCCGAGCATCGTCGGACGCATCGCGATCCACGATGTCCGCGATCAGCGCAGCGATATCTCGGGCGTCCAACGCGCTGGCGGGGGTCGAATGCAACGACAACGTGCGGTCTCCGCGGGTTCCCTCGGGTGCGTCATCACGCCCCGAGCACCCTAGGCATCTCGGATGCAATTCGCCAACATTGCACGAACATCCGCGATTTGACGCGATCACTCGCCCATCCGCCGCCTTCGCGGGATCGAAACGCGCGGCCGAGTTACGGCGATCGTGCCGGAGAAGCGGCCAGCGACCGCACCGCCTCAAGGAACCGTTCAACCTCTCCGCCGGTCGTTTTCCACCCCGGCGAGACGCGCACCGCGCCGTCGTCGCCCGTCCCGATGAGTTGGTGGAGCAGCGGGGCGCAGTGTGTCCCACCGCGGACGCAGATGCCGTGGTCGGCGTCCAGCACATCCCCGACAGCACGCGGGTGCTGCCCCTCGATCGAGAACAGCACCACTGGCGTTCGATTCTCGACGCCCGGCAATCCGTGAACCGTGACGCCCGGCATGCCGCGGAGTTCATAGAGCATCCGCGCGGTGTGCTCCATCTCGCGTTCGTGGGCCCCCGGGTCCCGAGCATCCATCGCGGCGATCAGCCCGGCAAACCCGCACGCGTTGCTCGTCCCCGCTTCGAGGGCGTCTGGGAGCTCGGTCGGCATGTCGAGTCCGACCGACTTCATGCCCGTTCCGCCGCGGCGTTGGCAGAACACGCGCGAGTCGCCCGTCTCCGGGTAGGCCTTCTCCGAGACGTACAGCCCGCCGGTGCCCGTTGGCCCGAGCAGACCTTTGTGCCCCGCGATGGCGAGCAGGTCGATCCCGATCGCCTGCACGTCCACTTTCAGGTGCCCCACCGTTTGGGCGGCATCCACCATGAACAACGCATCGGGCGCTTTCGCGCGCACAGCCTTCGCGATGCCCGCGGCGTCCTGGATCGTCCCCGCAGCGTTCGATGCGTGGGCGACGCACACCAACACCGTGTCGTCTCGGCATACCGCCGCGACAGCCTCGGCGCTCACGACGCCCTGGGCGTCGCACGGCACGATGTCCATCGTGATGTGGCCGTCGTTCTGATAACAGTGAACGGTCCGAAGGATCGCGTTGTGCTCGATGCCGGACACCACCACGTGTGGCTTGCGCTCGCAGCACGCCCGCTGAGCGGCGCGGAGCACGCCGTGGACCGCGAGGTTCACCGCGTCCGTGCACCCGTGGGTGAGGATCATCCGCTTGGAGCAAGGGGCATTGATCTCGGCGGCGAGGCGTTCGCGGGCCTGCTCGACGACATCGCCCGCGGCCCGAGCGAGCCGGTGCCCGCCGCGCCCGGGGTTGCCCGCCTTGTGCGCCAGAAAGTCCGCGATCGCCGCGCCGACCTGCGGCGGCTTGGGCCAGCTCGTCGCGGCGTTGTCGAGATAGATCAGCCCCCCTGACATGAGCGGCGAGTATACCTCGCACCGACCCGGTTCCGCCTCCGAGTCGGTCATGCAATGGGTACGAAACCACCTGCCAGCGCCCATCTTCACGGGCCGCTCCGGACGACGCGGACCGCGTAGGCTTGGGGCCCGAGGGAGGCGCCATGCAGTACGTCGAGACCATCCTGGACGCCATCGGCAACACGCCGCTGGTGAAGCTCAACCGCGTCGTGCCCGAAGGGGCGGCGACCGTGTACGCCAAGTGCGAGTTCATGAACCCCGCCGGTTCCATCAAGGACCGCATGGCGAACTACATCATTGAGCAGGCCGAGAAGAAGGGCATCCTCAAGCCCGGCGGCACCATCATCGAGAACACCTCAGGCAATACCGGCATGGGCGTCGCGATGGCGGCGGCGGTAAAAGGGTACCGCTGCGTCTTCACGATGCCCGACAAGATGAGCCAGGAGAAGGTGAACTCGATGAAGGCGTTCGGCGCCGAGGTCGTGATCACCCCCACCGACGTTCCCGGCGACTCGCCGGACCACTATGTCAACGTCGCCAAGCGGATCGCCTCCGAGACGCCCGGGTCTTTCTACATCGATCAGTACCACACGATCCTCAATGTCGAGGCGCACTACCACTCGACGGGCCGTGAAATCTGGGAACAGACGGGCGGCGAGTTCGACGTCCTGATGGCCGCAACTGGCACGGGCGGCACGGTCTCGGGCATCTCCAAGTTCATCAAGGAACAGGATGCGTCTAAGCAGATTGTCGGCGTGGACATCCTCGGGTCCGTCCACTACCACCTGTTCCACACGGGCACGATGCCGACGCCCTACGTCTACAAGGTCGAGGGCATCGGCGAAGACATCAAGTGCGAGGCGATGATCTTCGAGCATGTCGACGACATGGTCCAGGTGAACGACAAGGACTCGTTCACCATGGCCCGTCGGCTCGTGCGCGAGGAAGGCCTCTTCTGCGGCGGGTCGTCCGGCTCGATCGTGCACGCCGCCGTGCAGAAAGCGAAGGAGCTCGGCGCTGGCAAGACGATCGTGTGCGTGCTGCCCGACAACGCGGGGAGGTACATCACGAAGTACCTCTCCGATGAGTGGATGAAAGACCACGGGTTCATGGACGAGGGCCCCGAGCTCGGCCTCGTGGAGGAACTCCTCGACCCCGCGGGTGCCGAGATCATCACGGCGTCCCCCGACACGAAGGTCGCCGACCTCATCGGCATCATGAAGGAACACGGCGTGTCGCAGGTGCCCCTCGCCGTCAACGGCGAGACACCGAGCAAGATCGTGCACGAACTCGACCTGCTGCGGGGCTTGCAC